>CAMCJW010000283.1 GCA_945875195.1 Chitinophaga pinensis
TAGAAAAGACTCAAGGTATTTGACATGCGGTAGCGCAAGCCAATTCCACCTACTATAGGATAATCAAGACCATTAGTTATTCTATCTCCAGTGTAATTGGAAATACCAGCACCTGCAAAAATGTAAGGAGCTAGTTTACTATCCTCAGAAAGAAAAATAGAACAATAAATATTTTAACTTTGTTATTAGAAAAAACTAATCCCAATTTTAAGTCCTTGCGGTCGTCTGAAAATAGGGGGTCAGTTTACACTGAATAGAGGGGGTCAATATGGGTAATAATTTGCAATAATTCACTGATTATATAAATATTCCATTAACTAACCAAATTTCACACTTTGCTTAAGCTTCTTATATAGTATCATTGCAAGAGTATGCAACAACACCAAACACTTCTTAACCAGCTTTCCAAGCAACTTACCATATCCACCAAACAAATTAGCAATACCTTAAACTTGCTGGATGAAGGTGCCACCGTTCCGTTTATTGCCAGATACAGAAAAGAAGCTACCATGGGCTTGGATGAAGTTGCAATTGAAGCCATCAGACTTGCCGCCATTCAATTCGCAGCTTTTGAAAAAAGAAAAGCATATATCCTAGAAACCATTGCATCATTGGGTAAATTAACACCTAGTATAGAGTTAAGTATCAATAATTGCGCTTATCCAAATGAACTAGAAGACCTATACCTGCCCTTTAAGGTAAAAAGAAAAACAAAAGCCAGTATTGCCAGAGAAAATGGACTAGAGCCACTTGCCTCTTGGTTAATGAAAGAAAGCTACCAAGAATTAGGTATAGAGGCCAAAAGCTACCTGAGTAATGCTATTAAAACCGAAAACGAAGCCTTACAAGGTGCAAGAGATATTATTGCCGAATGGATCAATGAAGACCTAAAAGCACGCAATGCCATTAGGTTACAATTTGATAAGTACGCCCTTATTCATTCAAAAATTGCCAAAGGAAAAGAAACAGAAGCATACAAATACCAAGATTATTTCAACTACCAAGAATCCCTCAATCGCTGTCCCTCTCACCGCATACTTGCTATGTTTAGGGGCGAAGAAGAAGGACTATTAAAAATAGGTATTGAGCCAGATGAAGCAATAGCTATTCAAAAATTAGAACAAATTTTTATTCATAGAAAAACGCCATCGGGTAATGAAATTGCCTTGGCCTGTAAAGATGCCTATAAGCGCTTATTAGGCCCTTCCATTGAAACAGAATACAGAAACATAAGTAAGAAAAAAGCCGACAAAGAAGCCATTGCCGTATTCGCAGAAAATTTACGGCAGTTATTGCTCTCAGCACCTCTTGGTTCAAAACGAATTTTGGCAATTGACCCCGGCTTTAAATCTGGCTGCAAAGTAGTATGCTTGAGTGAGGCTGGCAACTTATTGGAGGAAGGAATTATTTATCCGCATGAGCCACAAAAAGAATTTACCAAAGCGGCAATTGCCGTTGAAAAATGGGTGGCAAAATTTCAAATTGAAGCAATAGCCATTGGCAATGGAACTGCTGGTAGAGAAACAGAAGATTTTATAAAAAGTATTCGGTTTGAACCAATACCAGAAGTATTTATGGTGAATGAAAATGGTGCATCCATTTATTCTGCTTCTGAAATTGCCAGAGAAGAATTTCCAGACAAAGACCTCACCGTGAGAGGCGCAGTATCAATTGGCAGAAGGCTTGCCGACCCATTGGCAGAGCTCGTTAAAATTGACCCAAAATCAATTGGCGTTGGGCAATACCAGCACGACGTGGATCAAAACGAGTTAAAACAAAGCCTTGATACCGTTGTGTTAAGTTGTGTAAACCACATAGGTGTAAACCTAAATACCGCAAGTAAAAGCTTGCTCATGCACGTTTCTGGTTTAGGTCCGCAATTGGCTCAAAACATAGTTCAATTTAGAAATGAAAATGGCCCTTTTCAAAGTAGGAAACAATTATTAAAAATACCTCGGTTGGGAGAAAAAGCCTTTGAACAATGTGCCGGTTTTTTAAGGATTCCCAATGCCAAAAACCCACTCGATAACTCTGCGGTACATCCAGAAGCCTACCAAATTGTAGAAAAAATGGCCTTGGATCAAAAATGCACCGTAGCAGATTTACTCAAAAATGAAACAATACGCAAACAAATTGTAGCCCAAAATTACCTCACGCAAACCATAGGTTTACCAAGTATCAACGACATATTAGCTGAGTTAGCCAAACCCGGTTTAGACCCAAGAGAAAGGGCCAAATCATTTTCATTTGGGAATGTAAAAAAACCAGAAGATTTAAGTTTAGGCATGATACTGCCGGGCATGGTTACCAATATTACCAAGTTTGGTTGCTTTGTAGATATTGGTGTAAAGCAAGATGGCATGGTTCATATTTCGGAAATGGCCAATAAATTTATTGCTGATCCAACAACAATAGTAAAATTGCAACAGCAGCTTCAGGTAAAGGTTATAGAGATTGACTTGCCAAGAAAAAGAATTGGCTTAAGTATGAAAAACCTGAATTAAAAAAGCCAGTATATATAACCTAAACTCCAAATTGCCTTAAATGATGATCCATGTGTTTGTATAAAAGATTGTTCCATTCTTGAGTGGTTAAGGGCCCAAAAGAATGCGATTCTTTATGATGAAAACTAGCTGCACCTTCCTGCTGTGTTCTCTTCAAATAAGCTATTAAACGCGCTTTCTCCTTATCAAAATCTTTACTTTCCTTAACCAAAAAAGCGGGTGCGGTTTGAGAATTATGTTTGTAGGGCACTTCATTTGTAACAAGAGGCTTTACAAATTTCTTTAAAACAATTTTCATCAAAAAATTTGGCTTTGGATGTATGTTCTCATACAACATTTCATAGGTAACATTGCAATGGGCCAACATTTGATCCACGCTCATTTTACCCCATTTTGCAGGAGTTTGAGGTGTTAAAGAATTGATCCTATCAATAATTGATTGGCAAATTTCTGGACTAAATATATTAGGTATAGACATGGTAGCAATTAAGTTTTGAATTTGGTTGAACAATTGCAATGATAAGATTTTTTACAAACATTTTTTAGGGTGTAAAGTTTAATCTTAAGCAATGTTCATATACTGTAATTCATTCTGGCACGGTTTCTGTAAATACCTCCCAAAAAGCCAAAAATTATGATTAAGAAAACCATTTACCTCGGCAATCCTTATTATGTTTGTGTTAAAGACAAGCAATTGGAGTTACAGGTACCAGATGGAAAGGGAATAGATAAAATATTAACCAAGAAAATCCCCATTGAAGACATTGGCATATTAATTTTAGATCACCAGCAAATTACCCTCACACATTCGGTAATGCAGCAAATAGCCGCGCACAATATTGCCTTGGTTAGTTGCGATGCCAATCACCTACCTGCCTCCATGTTGATGCCGTTGGAAGGTCACAATACCCAGCAAGAAAGATTCAGAAACCAAATAGAAGCCAGTGAACCTTTGAAGAAACAACTTTGGCAACAAACTATTAAATGTAAGATTAGGAACCAAGCAGAGCTATTAAATAAAAAAGGATTTACCCAAGAATCGAAAGGCCTTTTGCAATTTGCAAATGATGTAAATAGCGGCGATACCCATAACCTGGAAGGCAGGGCAGCCGCAGTATATTGGAAAACAATTTTTGGCGGTTTGATCCAAGATTTTACGCGTGAT
>CAMCJW010000284.1 GCA_945875195.1 Chitinophaga pinensis
TTTGAAGAAAAAAAAATATGGATATCAGATTATTTGTAACTGGTGGCACCTTTGATAAAGAATACAACGAATTGAATGGTCAATTGTTTTTTAAAGACACCCATATTCACGAGATTTTGAAATTAGGCAGAAGCAGGCTCAATACCAATACCAGAACATTGATGCTGGTAGATAGTTTAGATATAACAGATAGCGACCGCCGCATCATGGCCGAAAATTGTGCCAATTGCGAAGAAGAGCGGATAGTCATAACCCATGGCACCGATACCATGACCGAAACAGCCGCTTATTTAGCCAAAGAAAACCTTAACAAAACCATCGTCATCACTGGTGCAATGATCCCCTATAAGTTTGGCTCCAGCGATGGACTTTTTAACCTTGGCGGCGCTTTAGCTTTTGCACAAACATTACCTGTAGGTGTTTATATAGCTATGAACGGTCGCTACTTTAACTGGGACAACTGCCGCAAAGACAAGCAAAACGGCATTTTTGAGGAGAGTAATGTTTAAAAGGAATTTATTTAGTCTTCAATTTTGCAATAATTTTCAACAATCCTTCACGGTTTTTTGCTTCATGGTAAAATTTAGGCAGCTTTTCCAATAGAGTGAATCCACTTCGGTCTCTATGTTCTCGAATAGTTGCCGAAATATATTGTTCTAAATACGCCAAATGTTTTTGGTTATAGACCCAAAAAACTTCATTCTTAAAAGGTGCTTGTAGCCAAAGTTCTGCTTGAAAATAATGATTCGCAGCTGTTTCAATTGAAACACTATTAACTGCAGTTGAAGTTTCTTTGTTGTAACCACAATGTATGCAAAACAAGCGAGCAATTTGGTTTTCAAAATTAACTGTAGCCATTGCTTTTTTTGCACAAGATGGACATACTACCCAAACCTCTTTGTAGAATTCGGAAAGGAGTAGGTTTTCATCTTGAAAACGGTTTATCATTTTAAGTTTTTGCTTTTAATTAATCGTTTAATTTCCAGTATCCTTTTTTATCGCTGCCTATACGTTCAATTATTCGTTGCTTTTTAAGTTCTTGGATATGTCGTTTTATGGTTGCAGTTGAATTTCCCGTTTTTGTAGCAAGTTCAATATAATTTGCACTTGGATTATGCTGTAAATGTTCCAAAATAGCAGCTTTTACAGGGTCATTTACAGGGTCAATTTTAGCTTTTACAAGGTCATTTTGGTTGTTTATCGTGTCAATGAATTGAATGTGTAGTTCTCTGTTTTTTAGTGAATGATTTTCATTGAGTACCAGGTTTAACAGAAATCTTAAAAGGTATTTTGCTGTTTTATAGATTCCTTGAGATAAATCCTCGAAATTGGCTCTTACAAGTGCATTTCGAAAATACCAGGAGTTATTGGCAAACAAATCATTGTTAACTTTTTTAAAACCAAGTTTGCGTAAATATTTTATCAGAAAACTTACTCCACCTCTTTATTAATCATATTCCACAGCTTATCCTTTAGTTCTTCTAAACCTTGTTGGGCGGCGGAACTGATGAATACGTGAGGAATACGTGGTAGTTTCTTTTTGATTTCTTTGAGGGTTTCGGCATCTACCAAATCGGATTTGGTGATGGACAATATTCTGCTTTTGGCAGATAGTTCTTTGTTGTATAATTTAAGTTCGCGCAACAAAACATTGTATTCATCTTTGATATTTTCGCTGGTGGCTGGCACCATGAACAATAAAGTTGCATTGCGTTCTATGTGGCGTAAAAAGCGCGTTCCTAAGCCTTTTCCTTCGTGCGCACCCTCAATGATTCCAGGGATATCTGCCATCACAAAAGATTGGTAATCGCGGTAAGGTACTATGCCTAAATTAGGTACCAAAGTAGTAAAAGGATAATCTGCAATTTCTGGTTTGGCGGCAGTGATTACAGACAGTAAAGTTGATTTACCTGCATTTGGAAAACCTACTAAACCCACATCTGCTAGGATGTTAAGTTCCAATATTTTCCATTCTTCCTTGCCAGAAATACCCGGTTGGGCATGTGTTGGTGCTTGGTTAACCGATGTTTTAAAATGGAAATTTCCTAAACCACCTTTACCGCCAGCAAGCAATACATGCTCTTCGCCATGTTGGGTCACTTCAAACAAAAAATCGCCTGTTTCGGCATCGCGGGCAACGGTTCCAAGTGGAACTTCGAGGTATTCATTGGGACCATCTTTTCCTTTTCTTAATCCGGCATCGCCATTTCCGCCCGGTGCCGACATTACATGTTTGCGGTATTTAAGGTGCAAGAGGGTCCACAAGTTGGAATTACCTCTCAAGATAATGCTACCACCTTTTCCACCATCACCGCCATCGGGACCACCTTTGGCAGTGTGTTTATCGCGCAAGAAGTGCATAGCACCAGAACCACCTTTGCCACTTCGGCAACATATTTTTACGTAATCTACAAAATTTGAATCGGCCATATAACTTTTGAATTGCTATTTTCTTGATGCCCTTATTGCATAAAAAAGCCCACAAAGATAATCTTTATGGGCTTGTATAAAAAATTGCTTTCAATTAAACCTTGTCAATCTCCTGGCAAAGGGCATCAAAAATATCGTCTATCTCCCCTATTCCATTAATGCCTTTGTATTTATTTTGAGCCGAATAATAATCCTTTACAGGCATGGTTTCGGCATTGTAAACATCTATTCTATTTTGTATAATGGCAGGATCTTGGTCGTCTGCACGACCGCTTTCTTTGCCTCTTAGCAGCAATCTTTTGCGCAATTCTTCCTCTTCTACTTCTAGGGCAAGCATTAAGGTGATGGCTGTATTTTTACTTGCCAATAACTCGTCTAAAGCTGCGGCTTGGGCGGAGGTACGTGGGAAGCCATCGAAAATAAATCCATTTGGTTCAGCATGTTTGTTAACCTCAGAAGCCAACATGGCAATGGTAACTTCATCTGGCACCAATTTCCCTTGGTCGATATAGCTTTTGGCCAAAACGCCCAACTCGGTTCCACCTTTGATATTGGCCCTGAAAATATCGCCAGTTGAAAGGTGAACCAACTGACATTTATCAATTAGTTTGGCAGATTGGGTGCCTTTGCCTGCGCCCGGAGGGCCAAATAGTACAAGATTTAACATTTACCTTCAGAATAAGCTTGCGAAGAAAAAGGAAAGTTTTTGAACAACAAATGATTTTTAAAATAAAATCCAATTTTCATTAAAAAGAATTCCTGTAGCCAACGCTTTGGTTCAAACCGAAGCTTTTTTAATTTTACTTTTTTAGAAATTGAGCGTGGATTTTACAAGAAAATAATTTTAAATTAGTCAATATTTGGCTGAAAAACAGACAAAAACGATATAATATGAAATATTAAGCATACATTTGCGCGGCTAATTATTTTATTTTACGGTATCAATCACAACATAAATACCAACTAAAAAAAATGTTAGCACTCACAATTAACAACAAAGAATGGCTAAGTCACAAGAAACCTTTAGTAAAAAAGAAAAAGAGAAATTAAAGCTCAAAAAGAGAAAAGAAAAAGAAGAGAAGAAAGCTGAGCGAAAAGCCAACTCTCAAAAGGGTCAAGACCTTGAGGACATGTACGCTTACGTAGATGAGAATGGTAATTTAACCTCTGTATTACCTGATCCTAAAAAGAAAAAAATCATTAATTTAGAGGATGTAAAT
>CAMCJW010000285.1 GCA_945875195.1 Chitinophaga pinensis
AATTGGCAAGTAAAATTGGCGCAAGGCTCACGCTTTCGCCTGCAATGCAAAGTCATTTGAGCTAAAGTAATTAATGGGAGGCTCACCCAATTGAGCCAAAACATACAAGTATCAAAATTCAAAAAATGGGGGTGTTAAAACTAAAAAAAATAGCACCATGAATGAAGAAACTTTTAAAGTGCGAGCTTACGGATTTGGTGAGCTCGCACAACTTTATTTTCCTAATATTACTAAGAAAAGCGCATCCTGCCAATTAAGGAAATGGATTTTTGCAAATAGGAAAATGACTTTTAATTTAATAAAAATTGGCTACAAAACCAACACGAGACTTTTGTCTCCAGCTCAAGTAAAAGTAATTATTCTTGAGCTTGGAGAGCCTTGATATTATTTTAAAGTGATTTTCATTAGGTAAAATAGCTTTAGTTATTGTCAAAGGTAGCTACCTACATAAAATCTAATTTCCAATTTCTAATAAAAACTAGTCCTTTAATAATTAAGAATGGTTCTATTAGTTATTCTTTCTTAATTATTTTCCCAAACGTTCTTAATCCATTATTTGTTGTAATTATATAAAAATACATACCATTTGCCTGATTCTCCAGCTTTATCCTTACCATATCGGTTGATTTACTAAAATTTTGATTAAACACTGATTTCCCCAAATAGTCAAGAATATTAATCTCCCCAGTTTCAAATGTCTGTTCTATTTTGTAGTAAAGTATTCCATAACCATTGGAGGGATTAGGGAAAAACAAACCATGAATTCCACCTTGTGGTTTATTTGGCAAAATTGTTTGGGTGGAGTTAGATTTAACGGAATAGAGCGACCCACCCAAATGCGCACTATCTATATAAATTGTATCACACCAGGAATAGCTTCCACAGGTATTATTAGCAGTAAGGCAAACAATAAAACTTGTGTCGAAACCAGGAAATGTGTGTGTGGGATGAAGCTCATTGCTGCCTCCAGAGCCATCTCCAAAATTCCAGCTAAAACTGGCTGACCCAATTGGTCCTGTTTGATTTTCAAAGATTACTGTACTATCCATTTGGAATTGTGGAGTGAAGGCCACTAAGGGTATAGTATCAACAATAATAAGGGTTTCATCAAATTCAGAATAGTCTGGGGTAATTACATGCTGAATGTAGAGAGTTGTTCTAGTAGGTTGATCTATGGCAATTGAACTTTCCTGTAAACTGCCATTAAAGCTAGTGTCACCTTCTATAACTTTCATCCAGGCAATTCCAATTTCATTCAGGTGATTTGCTACAAAATCATCATATGTTGTAAAGAAGTCTGTCATACACCCGCCGTAAAGGCCCCAATTTCCAGTATTCTGATAGTTTGAACTAAGAATTGTATCGTTATCTATATGATAAACAAAACTATCCAAGGCTACCATATTTGCATTATCAAATTCAGTCAATTGCTCAAAATAATTAATAAACCAGGGTGAATTAATAGTCTGCTCCCTCATCAAATCCTCAGTAAAGTCTTCATATAGGCTGGTACAATTGTTCGCCCAATCTTTAAAATAATCACTTTGCATAAAACTAGACAAGTACCTGAAATACTCATAATCCGTATTTGTTTTACTTGTAAATAAGGTTCTAAAAGCATTTCCGTCTTTGTAATATAAAAAGCCTAAGAACACAGACAAGTCATATCCATTTCCAACAAGGATTTTGGAATTAGTGTAGCAAACTGTATCATCAATACCTGAATTGGCAATTCTGTTATACTTAATAAAGGCTGTATCACTTGCCAAGCAGTTTCCTGAAAACGCAAGTAGAGTATATGAAATACTATCTTCAGGCGTACTTACCACAACCAGGGTATCGGTTCTATTCAACCAGGTATCAGGAATCCACCTGAAGCTATCCGCTTCACTAATGTACCCATGCAGTTGGACCTGCCTAGCACCATGGATTGGGTTAGAATAAAGCGTTGCCTTTTCCATTTGAATGTAGCTTCCAGCACCAACCACTATCGAATCAGATTTTGTAAGTGAAAAACATTCATTTAAAATGGAAAGTGTAACTAAATATTTCCGGCCACCTAAGAAATTAAAATTTGGAAAATCAAATGTGTCAGGCATTGTTCCATTGAATTCCATATGATAACTCAAGCTATTTATCTGATTTGCATTATAAATAAATGGAATACCACCGGCAGTGTCTATAATATCAACATCCCAGGCATAATTGCCAGTGTAATTATTATTAACTACAGCTTTTATACTTCCAACTCCAGAACAAGCAGTTTCTGGTAGGTCAAAACCAAATTCGCTTGTATCCCTGATATATACATACCTTACTGAATCAATTTGTAATCCACAGTCATTGCCTACATTGATGGTAATTCTATGTAATGAGCCTGATTCAAAATAGAATACCAACCTATCTCCCGACTTATTTGGAGGATAGCACCTTTCTGGATCAATTGTATCCAATAAAAGGGTATCAATAATGCAGGTGTCTTTCCAATAACCTATGCTGCCTCCCTGCTCTTTGACCCAATAACTATCAACACGACAAATTTCAAAGCTGAATTTATTGTCATTCAATATTCTTTTCAAATCAATAACTAAGGGTTCACCTGGGCAAATTGTGTCCCGTCTTAACTTGATATTTGGTACCGGAGGCATAAAGCTAGCATATCCCCAATCATTGTTATGCACAGCTGGTGACATGATGGAATCAAGGCTGCAAATTGTTGGAGGAGATATTAACGAATCTATAATTTGGTCAGCTAACAATAAGCTATCAATTCCTGAATTAACCCCTGGGTATACACTAGATGGAATATTTATTAAATGACGATCAAGTGTATCGCCAATTTTTTTAAAAAACTCGATGTGTGCATTAGGTTGAATGTAGACCGACGCACCAGGCTCAACAATCAGTTGCCCTTTGCCACACGATTTATTATCTCCTACCTGTAAAAATGAACCGTTTTTTAAAATTAGTGTTCCACCTGGTTTTACAATAATTGCACTTCCATTTCCAATATAGGTATAGCTTTCATTTTCCATAACTAGTGCACTTCCATTATTAACAATTATGGCAGATGTTGGGTGTCCTATGTAGGACTTCCCAATTGACTCACAGGTGTTAATTTTATATGAGTCATCGCATTCACCAATTAAAATTAAACTATCTCTGTTTCGTAAATATTTATTACAGGAAATTTCCATTTGCGAACCATTGGAGATTATTAAGTTACCATTGAACTTTACAATATCAAGCTTATGTGAAAGGCTTTGATTAGAACCATCATTGAAATTGAAAACGGTATTAATCGTTTCAGTAGTAGGTGGAAAATAACAACTTACTAGACATGGATCTTCCAATTCAAGATAAAAAGTATAAGAGCCAGAATCTGGGAGGGTTACTGTTAAAATATGTGTGGTATCATCATATACCGATGATATGAAAGGATCCCTAACCGTCATCCTTTACCCTTGGATAGCATCAGGTATATAGAATTTCAAGATAGTTTGCTCTGTAGTGGTTGCTTTGGCTTGGTATTTAAGTTTTGCCAGTATTTTATAGGAATAGGTTCCAACGTGATTGGACTCAAGATAAATTGTATCATTTAATTTAATTTTCGATCCATTTGAGATTCTTGCTTCATGAAATCTAGT
>CAMCJW010000286.1 GCA_945875195.1 Chitinophaga pinensis
GATAGGCTTTATAGCTTAATTTTTCTCTTAATTTATCTAGGTAATTATTGCATTCGGGAACATATTTACTTTCGGGGTAAACATTGATAAAAATATGGAAGGTTTCTATTGCTTTGTAGGTATCGGTTTGATCCAACTCTGGCTCAAAGGATTCTAAATAAGCACAATAGGCATTCATATACAAAGATTCTTCTGCATGTTCACCAGAAGGAAAATTCTCAAAATAGGTTTTAAATTGAAACCCCGCTAAAGCATACATTTTTAAGCCAAAATTACTTTGGGCACTATTGTAAAGAATTTTTTCGGCCATGGGAGTTCCACTATAAGCAGATTCAATTTGCTCATACAAACTCAAAGCCCTAACAAAATCCTTTTTTTTGTAATAGGTATCAGCCATTTCCAGTTTGGCCCTGTTATCTGGGTTCTTAAGCGCTTTTTGGTATTTATTGGCACAGCCAACACACACCATAGCAAGAAACAACATACATAAACCGAAATACCTCATAGTTAGCAAACTGCGAATATACACTTTTTATTATCTCAAATTCAATTATTTTTACAACAAGTTGAAGTCGCCAATATTACATATCATCCTCATTACTTGCATATTAATGCTTGGCAACGCAACTTTTGCGCAAACCGATTCAGCCGTTCAGCTCCATCTTTTACCTAAACCTGCTGATAGTGTGACGGTAATTGTAAAGAAAAAGTTACAACCAGATAGCGTTCTGGCCTATGCCAAAACGTTTTTAGGAGATAGGTACCAAAGAGGAGGAACTTCCACCAAAGGATTTGATTGTAGTGGCTACACCATGATGGTTTACCGCAAATTTGGCATTAAGCTACCTCATACTTCAGCAGGACAAAGTTTCATAGGGGTTGAAATTCCTAAAAAGCTCATCTCTAAAGGCGACTTACTATTCTTTAGAGGAAGAAACAGCCGCCGCAGAGGAATTGGCCACGTTGGCATTGTGATTTCAGAAAAAGGGGAACCCATTCAGTTCATTCACTCAAGCACCAGTTCGGGCGTTAGAGTTGACAGATTAGATGCTGAATACTATAAAAAAAGATACATGAAAGCTACGAGGGTTTTGCCTTTGAACTAAATTATGAGGTATGAGGTATGAATTATGAGTTATGAAGTATGAAGAATGAATTATGAAGAATGAATTATGAAGTATGAACTATGAAGTAGAATTTTGAATTTCATTGATTGTTGTTTGACCCCTTCGGGGTCATATGTTTATAGCATTTTCATTTCCTATAAACATGCGACCCCGAAGGGGTCGAATAGTAAGCTATGTGAAATCAAATAAGCTTTTAACTAAAACTAAATTAATTCAGCATTCAGCGTTCAGAATTCAGAATTAAAAAACTATCTTTGGGAAGCAAAAACATTATTCAAAAGATTCTAAATAAAATTTTATGCCAATACGCAAACCATTCAACTTACAAAAGTGGATAGATGAAAATCGTCATTTATTGGTGCCACCAATTGCTAATAAAAACTTGTATTCCGAAGGAACAGATTTTATTGTAATGATTGTTGGTGGCCCAAATGCCCGCAAGGATTACCATTACAATGAAACCGAAGAATGGTTTTACCAATTGGAAGGCAATATTACCGTGAATATCCAAGAAGACGGACAAGCAGTACCTATTCATTTAGGTCCTGGCGACATGTTTTTATGTCCGGCTAAAACGCCCCACTCTCCCGGAAGAGCAGAAGGTTCTATTGGCCTAGTAATTGAACGCTCCCGTAAAGGAACCAACTTTAAAGATGGTCTATTGTGGTTCTGCGAAAAGTGCAATAACAAGCTGCATGAAACCTATTTTGAACAAAACAATATTGAAACAGATTTTCAACCCAAATTCAAAGAATACTATGGCTCAGAAGATTTACGCACCTGCAAAAAATGCGGACATGTAATGGAAACTGATCCTAGGTTCTTGTAATTTTTTACACTTATTCTGCTTCTTTAATTTGTTTATCGCAACCTAATTGATGCAGTTTTTTTAATGCAACAATGAAAAAACATATCTCCATTTTAGCCTTCAGTTTTTTGTTTGCGGCTAATGGGTTCACACAGAATAAATGGTGGAATGAAACTACTGCCTACGAAATTTTTGTCCGCAGTTTTTATGATAGCAATGCAGATGGCATTGGCGATTTTACTGGCATGACCCAAAAGTTGGATTACCTCAATGATGGCAATCCAGCCACTCCTAATGATTTAGGAATTGGC
Organism: Chitinophaga pinensis; assembly: GCA_945875195.1. Classification (GTDB taxonomy): domain Bacteria; phylum Bacteroidota; class Bacteroidia; order UKL13-3; family UKL13-3; genus B1. The sequence goes on from CAMCJW010000286.1 coordinate 2,247, forward strand.
TTGATATGGCTCATGCCTATTAACTCCTCTCCTAGTTACCATGGGTATGATGTAACAAACTACTTGGCTATAAACCCTCAATATGGAACCAATGAGGCATTTAAAACCATGATGACTCAAGCTCATAATAGAGGCATAAAAGTAATCATGGATTTAGTCATCAACCATAGCTCCGATAAACATCCTTGGTTCATTAAATCGGCTAACAATGATCCTTTTTACAGAGATTTTTACAGGTGGGAAACGAGTCCTTCTTCGCAAACTGGACCGTGGGGACAGCAATTGTGGTATCCCAAAAATGGCAGCAATTATTATGCTTTGTTTTGGAGTGGCATGCCCGATTTAAATTTCAATTACCAACCCGTAAAAGACAGCATTTTTGCTGCAGCTAAATATTGGATCAAGGAAATGGGTGTGGATGGTTTTAGGTTAGATGCAGCCATGTATTTATACGAAGAAGGAACAACTTTAAAGAACCACCCAAAGACCTTAGCATTTTGGAAGGAGTTTAATGATAGCTGCAAATCTTGGAATAGCAATTCATTGTTGGTTGGTGAAGTTTGGGATTCACCAGAAAACATTGCGCTTTACACTGATAAATTGGATTTGTGTTTTGATTTCAATTTGGCAGATGCCAATATGTATGCCGCCTTTAGTGGCAACCCTTATGATTCAAGAGTGGCAATCAATACAGGCAAAACAATATTTAAGCCAAACCAGTTTGCAAGTTTTTTAACCAACCACGATCAAAATAGGGTAATAGATGTGTTCAGTAATAACCTTGATAAAAATAAAGCTGCCGCAAGTTTATTACTCACACAAGCTGGTGTACCATTTATTTATTATGGCGAAGAGGTGGCCATGAAAGGCTCCAAACCTGATGAGAATATAAGGAGGCCTATGCAATGGTCGGGAGCGGCCAATGGTGGCTTTACAACTGGTTCACCTTGGAGAGCGCTTAATAGCAATTATACAACATACAATGTTGCCAGCATGCAATTAGATGAAAATTCCATTTGGAAACATTACCAAAAATTAATTCAATTTAGAAAAGAACTCCCAGCTCTTCAAACAGGCACTCATACCAATATTACCAGCTCAGAATATGCAGTTCACTCCTACCAAAGATCTTTTAATGGCAAGGATGTTTTGGTATTGGTTAATACTTCAAATATTGGGTTAAGTAATGTTCAAATGGACATCACAAAATCGGATGGTAAATTTGGGAACTACCAGGTAGAAGATATTTTTAATGACAGCCTTTTTAGTGTTTCTTCCAACTCTAGCAACTTTTCCTTTAAGATAAACCTTAAACCATATCAAACTAGGATCTTGCAATTTGGCAATCCTGTAGGTGTTGAGGAGGAAAATTGGAACCCTT
>CAMCJW010000287.1 GCA_945875195.1 Chitinophaga pinensis
TTACAGGTAGTTGGAAGAATCCAGCCCATGTAAAAAAGGCCGAGCCATATAAACATATTTTTATTGCAGCTATGCTTTCAGATGTAGGAATTAGAACACAATTGGAGGATGCCATTGCTCAAAAAGCTAATTCTAGAGGCTTGGTTGTAACTAAAAGTTTAGATATTTTTCCGCCAATGATGACCAAAAAAGACATCCCAAGTGAAGAGAAATTGATGGAAATTATCAAAGGCACTAATAGCGATTTAATTTTAACCGTGGCCGTTAAAAGTATAAAGGAAGAAACGCGCTATGTGCAATCAACTGCAACACCAATGTATTCGCCTTATGGCTATGGTGGCGTTTATGGCGGGTATGGTGGATTTTACGGATATTATGGTAATTCTTATAACCAAGGTTACTATACCACAGATCAATTTGTTTTTCTCGAAACCAATTTATATGATGTAGAAACTGGTGCCTTAACTTGGTCTGCTCAATCTACTTCAACCAATCCAAGTGATTTTAGAACTTTTTCTAGAGAGTATTTATATGCTATTTTAGATAGGCTCAAAAAGGATGGTTTGTTGAGAGATATTCCTGCCCAATAAGCAAAATAAGTAACCAAAAAAATAGTTAGGCTTGATTTTTCACCAGTTGGCGCCACCATGGCATACAACCAAGTTCCCCCAACACTAAAAACCATGCTTTTGGTTTCTGTTATATAAGGCTTAGGTGCCCACCATTGATCCAAAATTGCTGGCTCGGTAAAGGCACTCCAAACCAAATTGAGTTTTGAATTGAATTCTCTTGTTACCAAAATGGTACTTGCATCTTCTTTTACTGTAAAATTAAATAGTAAGTTGCTGTTCATTATTTTGCTTTTTTTATTTTTTCTAATACTTTGTCTAATTCATTGAATTTACTTTCCCAAATCTTCTTAAGTTGACCCAAATATTTTTCAATCTCTTTCATTTTATTAGCATTTAATTGGTAATAAATTTCTCTACCAATTTGTTCATGCTTAATTAACTCACATTCTGTTAATACCCGCAAGTGTTTTGAGATAGCCTGCCTTGAGCTGTTAAAATTTGCTGCAATGGCATTTGGCGTCATAGCTTGTATGGCAATTAAAAGAATGATGGCCCGCCTAGTTGGATCAGCAATTGCTTGAAAAACATCTCGCCTCATCTATTTTATTTTATAGGTCAAAGCAACGATGCCGCATTCAAAAGGCTTAGCAGCTAATAACTGATAATTTTGATTTTCTGTGAGCAATTGAAAGATAGGCATACCTTTTCCAATAGCGCTAGGGTTGATTAATAAATTCAATTCATCTATCAATTTTTCCTTGATCAAGGATGAAACAAACTTGCCACCACCGTAGGCAATCATGTCTTTTCCTGGAAGGTTTTTTAAAGCATTTACTTCTTGAACCAAATCGCCTTTTGCCAAAATGGTATTTGCCCAAATGGAATCTTCCATGGTTTTTGTAAACACTACTTTTGGCGTATTTACAAATATTTCTGATCCCTCTTCTGGTGATTCACTGTTATAGGAGTTTGTCCAATGCGGAATAAAACCTTCGGCCAGATTTCTACCCAATAAAATGGTGTCAACTTCCTTGGTCAATTCTGTTACAAAATCTTTGATATCCTGACCCCAGTTAAATTCCATCCAATCCATCTCGCCTTGAGCACCAGTAATAAAGCCATCCATTGAAATTTGAACTTGTAGTTTTAACTTTCTCATTGCCAATTATTTTTTATTGTGAAACTAATTGGTTGCAAGTATAAGCGCAATCATTCGGTTTCTAAAATTTATTTTTATTTATATTGGTTCGAACCAAAAATGGATTTGAGGTAGTTTGCTGTTTGTGGATTTTAATTCAAATAAAAGTTTGAATTCTCAAACATTTTAACATCTTTGTATCGTGCCTCCTTATCAATTACTTTGCTATGAGAAGAGAATTAAATAGTTGGTTCAGCCCAGCTCTGCAAAATGAAATGCCAATAGTTACTTATGGTTATTCTGGCTTTGCATTATTATTGGTACCAACTGCTGCGGCCGATTATTTGGAGTACGAGCGTTTTCAACTCATTGATACCTTAGCTCCTTTTATTGACAGTGGAAAGGTGAAAATTTTTTCAATAAACAGTATCAACAATGAAAGTTGGCTCAACAATCAAATGTTGGGAGAGCACAAGGCAATTAGGCACAATCAATTCAATGATTATGTTTTCACTGAAGTACTTCCTTTTATTAAAAATAGTACTTCGCAAGAAACGCCAATTATTTTAAGTGGTGCATCTTTTGGAGCGCTGCATAGCATGAATTTGTTTTTAAAACGTCCAGATTTAATTAACGGCGTTATAGCTATGAGCGGGGTGTACGATCTTTCTGAATACACCAAAGGATTCTATGATGAGCAAGTTTATTATAACTCGCCAATGCAATACATGGCCAATTTAACCAACCATGATATACTTAAAGAAATTAGAAAAAGCAGCCACATACACATTGTAACCGGTAGCGGAGATTATGAAGATCCTGGTGCTTCTGGAAAGTTTGCCGAATTGTTGTACAGCAAAGACATCAATTATGAACTAGATATTTGGGGACCAGAGTTTAAGCATGATTGGCCAACTTGGAGGGCCATTTTGCCTCATTATTTGGCCACAAGGTTTTAATTTGGTATTGGGAATTTACCAAAGGAATTACCCTAATCCCTATTAAATTAGCTTGTATTAGTTATTTTCCTTGCCAATCAACAGTAACCACTATTTCATTTCTTCTATTTATTGGTTTGTAAGGTGGGTCATATCCATAAAACCTAAAGTTTCCAAGGTGTTTTATGTTATTGACTTGAAGCAATGAATCCAATTTTTCACTATAAAGTTTGATTTCCTTATCCGAAGCATATCCATTAAAAGTAATAACAGCTGCGTATTCTTCTGCTGTTTTACTTATCCTAACACTTTGGTCATTTGGTTTGGGTAAATCTGCTAAAGAGTAGTTTGATGGCATCACAAAACTCATACTAGAAGCTGTATCATTGATGTCCATTTGAACTGGAGCCGTCATGGCAATATTCTTATTTCCCTCATTGCCACCAAATATATATCCAGCTAATTTCCTAAAACCGGGGCCCGATAAATCGCTGTAGGACTTTGCATTTGAGCTTATGGTTGCCAGGTTTGCTGGGGGATAAAATCGAATTTCAAAATCATTGTATTTTCGGATGAGTGAATACTTTTGTTCCTCCGTTTTGTCTTTATTGGCTAAAATAAATGATTGAAATAACGCAAGCAGAACCAAACCACCCACCACAATTAAAAATACAACTTTTAATTTTTCCATTACAATAAATCTTATTAATAAATACAACTTTAAATTAACAAGCTAGTATTGAATACTGTTTCAAAACAAGCTTTCAATTTTAAAACTACTTTTTGTTATCACGTGAGATAGCAAGGCCAAATCCAACGCCAAAAAGTAAGGTTATTAAACCTGCAAAATAAGGTATAAAATCAGTCATTTTTAGAGTTATTAATTAGTTTTAAATAAATACCAAAAGCAAGAATAGAAGGTACCCATAATCCAACAAAA
>CAMCJW010000288.1 GCA_945875195.1 Chitinophaga pinensis
GCCTTACTGATGAAATTTCCTTTACCATAAAACCCTACCTATATCAGAGACTTTGGTTCAAAATTTTAGCAGCAATTCTAATTTCTGGCATTATTGCCTTAGTAATTTATTTTAGAATAAGAAATGCAATTGCAGAAGAGATCGAAAGGGGTAAACAAAACCTCTTAATCGGCGAACTAGAATTAAAGGCTCTTCGCGCCCAAATGAATCCCCACTTTATTTTTAACTCATTGAATTCCATTCAAGATTTTGTGTTAAACAATGAAGTACAATTGGCGGCAAAATACTTAAGCAAATTTGCTAAACTAATTCGCATGATTCTAGATATTTCTGAACAAACTTTTACCACCATAAATTCAAAAATTAACTTTTTAAATATATATATAGATTTAGAATGTTTAAGGTTAAATAATTCCTTTAAATATATAATAAAAACAGATTCGAATATTGATAAAGAAGCACTCATTCCTACCCTCATTATTCAACCTTATATAGAAAATGCGATTTGGCATGGCCTACAGTATAAAACAGGAGAACGAACCCTAAAAATTACCCTGCTAAAATTGAGTGAGTCCTCTATTCAAGCCACCATAGAAGATAATGGAATAGGTAGATCTGCTTCTATGAAAATTAATAAGGAAAAATACAAGCAACATCAATCTCAAGGATTAAAAAAGACCGAGGAAAGATTTGAGGTGCTTAAAAAACACTTTGGGAGCACCCCAAAAATCGAAATTATTGATTTATTTGATGAAAATAATTTAGCTTGCGGTACAAAGGTTATTTTACAAATTCCTATCAAATATGGATAAAGGTTTAAGAATATTAATCGTAGAAGACGAAACCAGAGGAAGGAGTGTGCTGAAGGCTATGTTAATCTTAATTTCGCCCAATTTTATTGTTGAGGAGGCTGCAAATGTAGACGACGCTGTTAAGATTATTGAACGGTTTAACCCAGATTTGGTACTTTTGGATATTGAAATGCCCTATAAAAACGGATTCGACTTACTTGCAGAGCTGCCAAGCCGTACTTTTGATGTGATATTTACCACCGCTTATAATTCTTATGCCATCAGGGCAATTAAATTTAGTGCAATGGATTATCTTTTAAAACCAATTGATGCTGAGGAACTTGAATTGGCAATTGACAAAACCACCCAAAAAAGGAAGCTAAATGAAAATTTCGCTAATTCTCAAATAAATAATTTACTTGAAAATCTAAAAATAATAAACAAACAAAAGTTTAAATTATCTTTACCTACATTCCAAGGAAATTTGTTTATTTCTGTTGACGAAATAATTAGGTGTGAAAGTGATGCTAATTACACTCGGTTCTTTTTAAACAATGACAATAAATCTGTTTTGGTCTCAAAAACACTAAAAGACTATGAAGATTTGCTAACTGAATACGGATTTTGTAGGGTTCATAATTCTTTTATGATTAACCTCAAATTCATCAAGAAATATATCAAGGGAGAGGGAGGAATTGCAGTGATGGTGGATGGGGCGGAAGTTGAAATATCTCGGAGAAGGAAAGAAATCTTTCTAAAATCTATCGAGAAATACACCGGATTAATCTAAAAGCATACCACTTAAACATTCAAACCCACCAAATACTAATTTGAAGGTTTTGTTATTAGACTTTTTTGCATCTTTGTTTGGCTAATGAAAGCCAAGAAAATTGCCCTAATATCATTTATTTTGATCACTTCACTGCTGGTATTAATTCAGCTTTGGAGGTAATTAAACCTCGCTGAAGCCTATTGTCCCCCTGCCCCAATGAGCTTGCTATGGGTTTTCTATAGCTTGAGTAAAGGTTGGAACGAGGCCGCGCAAGCGGCCTTTGGTTCGTTATAACCCCAAAGAAATAAAAAAAGTCACTTTGATTGAACTCAAAGTGACTTTTTTTATTAAGTTAATTCAAAAATTAATTAACAGTAGCAACGCCATGGTATAGTTTTGCCCTCAGCTCCTTAACTCTCTCATCTTCTAGGTATTCATCGTATGCCATGCGCTTGTCAATGATACCATTTGGGGTAATTTCAATCACCCTATTGGCAATACTTTGCACAAAAGTATGGTCATGAGACGTAAAAATAGCATTGTGCTTCCAATCTGTTAAAGCATTATTAAAGGCAGTAATAGATTCCAAATCTAAGTGATTGGTTGGCTCATCTAATACCAAGCAATTAGCGTTGGTGAGCATCATCCTAGAAATCATACACCTCACTTTTTCGCCACCAGAAAGTACATTACTCATTTTAAAAACCTCCTCACCACTAAATAACATCTTGCCCAAAAAACCTCGAATATAGGTTTCATCTTTATCTGCAGAATACTGCCTGAGCCAATCAATTAAGTTATAATCTGCTGAAAAGTATTTGGCATTGTCGTTTGGTAAATAAGAAGTTGTAATGGTTTGACCCCAAACAAATTCACCCTCATCGGCTTTTTCATTGCCCATGAGTACCTCAAAAAATGTAGAAATAGCATTGTGGTCTCTAGAAAGAATTGCCACCTTATCACCTTTATCTAAGGCAAAAGTTACATCCTTAAATAAATACCTACCGTCATCATTCTTTTTACCCAAACCTTCCATTCTAATTATCTGATCGCCACATTCTCTATCTGGCCTAAAAATAATACCAGGATATTTACGTGTGGAAGGCTTAATGTCTTCTACAACTAATTTCTCTAAAAGTTTCTTTCTACTCGTTGCCTGCCTAGATTTAGAGGCATTTGCACTAAACCTTTCAATAAAGTCTTGCAACTCCTTTCTCTTGTCTTCAACTTTCTTATTTTGATCACCCTTTTGGCGCAGAGCTAATTGACTGCTCTCATACCAAAAGGTATAATTGCCCGTAAATTGTTGAATTTTACCAAAGTCAATATCCGATATATGGGTACAAACAGCGTCTAAAAAGTGTCGATCATGAGAAACCACAATTACCGTATTTTGGAAATCAGCCAAGAAGTTTTCGAGCCATGAGATAGTTTCCACATCCAAATCATTGGTTGGTTCATCTAATAATAACACATCAGGATTGCCAAAAAGTGCTTGAGCCAGCAATACCCTTACTTTTTCTTTGCCATTCAAATCTTTTAGCAATATCTGATGCTGGTGCTCTTTAATACCTAAATCGCTCAATAAATTGGCAGCATCGCTATCAGCATTCCAACCTTCCATATCTGCGAACTGCCCTTCCAAATCCGCAGCCCTATGCCCATCGGCATCACTAAAATCTGGTTTGAGGTAAATGGCATCTTTCTCCTGCATGATATCCCACAATTTCCTGTTACCCATAATTACAGTTTGAAGAACAGGCAATTCATCAAATTCGTAATGGTTTTGCTTGAGCACACTCATTCGTTCGCCTGGCGACATGGAAACATGGCCCGTTGTAGGGTCGATCTCACCTGATAGGATTTTTAAAAATGTAGTTTTACCAGCGCCATTAGCACCAATTACACCATAACAATTTCCTGGAGAGAATTTTACATTCACTTCCTCGAACAAAACACGTTTGCCATAACGCAAACTTAAATTAGCAACAGAAATCATGAGAAATATTAAAGGGTT
>CAMCJW010000289.1 GCA_945875195.1 Chitinophaga pinensis
ACCATAACCCTATGGCCACTAAAAAGGCAGATAGGCCACAAATGAAAAATAGTAAATAGGTATACTCACCAATAGGTTCAACCCAATCAAACCCATAAAAAGTAAAATAGAATTTTGGATCTATGTATAAACTTTTGATCCAACCATTACTCCAAAATCTAATGATACCACCTAACAACATAAGACCGAAAAAACACCTAAAAACAGCCAATGGTGCTGCTGATCCAATTTTGTTTTGGTATTTTTCAATCACCATCATTGTCGGTAAAGGTAATGGTAATGCTCATTGCCGAGGTCATGTCAACTTTAAGCATCCTAACTGCTGCTTGCATTTCGGTAAAAACATCTTTCACAGCTTGGTTATTGCTTACAATTTCTTGGTATAAGTTTTGGTTCAAACCGTTTATTTTATTGTTACATTGAACAAACTGTGCGTTTATAATTTCACTTAATGATTGGCCTGTAACACCATCTTTTGCACCCAAAGCATTGAGGTATGTTTTTAAAGACGGACCTTCAATACCAGCATGAAACGACTTGCCATTGAAGCAATCAAAATAGGCTTGGTGGGCTGTCTTTGCCAAGGATAATGATAGGTCTTTTTTGTAAAATGCTTCCACTTTTTCAGGGGAGGCAACTCCATTTAATATTGCTCCAGAAGGTATTCCAAATTTTCCTGAGCGTATAAAACGTTCGTAATGCAATACCAAACCATTAACCATTAATGAAGTAGATGACCCAATATCAAGTCCTGTTTTGTTTATAAAAGTTTCCCTGTAAACGCCATTCCAATCGTTCATAACCAAACTTAATAGTGATTGCATTCTATTGCTTAATCTATTGATATATTCGAGTCGCTTTGCAGATTCTGTTGGGTGAGTATAAAAAGCAATAATGCCCGCATCATTGGTGCCAGTGCCATTTAATAAATAGTCAAATGCCGGAAACCCTTGTTGCGAGTAGGAGGCAGGCACTTCTAAATTTGCACTTGGATTGGCAATATTAAATTGTATGCCTGTTGTATCTGCAGGATAAATATTATAAAAGTTGCGGATAGTTTGTTTGTCGGCCGGACCAAAATCAAAGAGTTCTACCGTTTGCCATTGGATATATGCCTCTGCCCATTTGGTTCTCAAAGTGATTAAGTTGGATTCAGTAGGGTTTGCCGAAAAGGTATTAGCTGCTAAATAAAATGCATCAAATTGGCTTTTAAAATTACCATAGGCTGGAATGATAATACTATCTGCCATGTGGGTTAGTAATACCTGTCTATCCATGGCATTATCTTCTTTTTTTACTGCATCTGTTTTCGGTTTACAAGCTATTTGTAAACTCATAACAAACAACACAAAGAATGGCAGGTAATTTCTCATCAATTTTATCATTGCAAGGTTAAAAATGATTGGATGAAAAATCATCCATTTTAAGCTTAGAATTTATAGTTTAAATTTCAAGGTTATGGCATCAATTGCGGCATTTATTTTGGTGTTGGTTAAATCCCAGTAACCATCTGGTGAACCTACAAGTCCCAATAAAATTGCATCTGAGAATTGTGCATTTACACCATTGATATTGCAATACCTAATAGAGTAGATAAAACCTAATCCCTCGGCTATAGCATGCATTCTGGCAGCATCAGTTGTGCCAGATTTCCATTTGTTTAAATAGCCTATAGCAGATAACGCGATTGCCTTTTCCATTTCGGTCCTAATAAACAATGCTTGCGACTTCATTTCAGGGATATCGTTGTTGGCAATAGCGGCTCTACCTTTTAAAAATGCAGGATAAATTTTAGCGTAAGCAGCCTTATTGAATTCCCAAATGTATGAACCCAAAAAACTTTCTGGTGTTCCTTTGGTGGCGTCTGTTGAGTTCAATAAAAAGACTGAGTTTAAGGTTAAAAAGCCATAAGCTTCATCCCAATTTTGCTCTAGTTGCGTATATTTTTTGCCACTTACAATGGTTTGGTTATTGGCGTCTAATCCGGCACCCAACAACACATTAGAGATGTAATCTAATTGTGCTGAACCAATCAATGATTTTTGAATGATTTGAGCAACCTCAATTCCTCTGGCATCTGCAAGGTAAGTACCAGTTTTACCAGCCTTGCCTTTCGCAGCTGTATCGTTTATATGGGTGCTCAAAAGTGCCATTTCACCAAATAGTAAATCAATTCTTTTTCGGGCAATTTCTGCTTCCTTGTTTTCTGAGAAAGCTGTGATATTTCGCAATTGAAAAGTAGAGGTATTTAGGCCTGAACCTACTATATTTAAGGAAGTAATATCTACAAATGGGCTACCGCTATTGGCATACTGGCTGCGCATGAGCATTGAATCGAGTGCTTTGGAATCTCTAACAGCTGCACCCAAATAATAATTCAAAGCCTGAAACATTTTGTAGCGGGTATTGCCGGCACTTAAATCAACTATTGAATCGCCCTCATTATTTAAAAACAAGCTTTTATAAGGTGTACTTGCAGTTAATTTGTTGTAATCAATTGTTGGTCTAATTCCTGTTGGTATATTATTGGTAGGAGTTTTTTCTGTATCTTTTTTACAAGATTGAATTCCCAGCAAACCTGCTATAGCCATAATAATGCTGAAATTCCTAATTCTTTGCGACATGTTTAAAGAGGATAATTTGAATGGTTGTTTTGAACACTGTAAAAGTATGCGCTACTTAGAACGATTCCAAATAAAGTGCGGCCTTATTTAGAATTATTTTAAATAAATGACAAAAGTCATAAAAGGTGGGAATGATACTTGAATGATTAAAAAATCTTTGATAATTGATTATCAGTAATTAGCAATTTTTTATAATAATAAAAGCCTATTTGAGGTTTAAAATTGCTTTAACGGGTAAATGGTCGGATGGGTAATATTGCCCATTATTTTGGGTGATGGTTTGGTTTTGGATCAAGCTAAATTGTTTTGAATAGATTAGGTCATTACCTTAAGCACTTGCGCGCTTATTACTGTAATACTATTGAAGAAAAATAGTATTACCAAAACCAATTTATTGTGCCACATATAATTATTTTTTCATTGCCAAGTTAACGATTTTTTATCCTTTGAAAAAGTGTAAAAAAAAAAGCACAAACAGGTTTGAACCCATTCATGCTTTTTTGAAAATTGTTTAAAAGAAAAATTATTTATTCAAGCGAGCTTTTAAACCAAGATCCAAAGCATCTAAAAATTCCTCAGTATATAAATAATGTTCGCCATGGTTTACTTTATTTCCATGAATACAAACAGCTAAATCTTTGGTCATTTTGCCACTTTCTACAACCTCTACACAAACTTCCTCTAAAGCATTACAGAAGTCAATTAATTCTTGGTTATTATCCAATTTACCACGGAATGCTAAACCTCTTGTCCATGCAAAAATACTTGCGATAGGATTGGTGGAAGTTGGCTTGCCATTTTGGTGATCGCGGAAGTGACGTGTAACGGTACCATGTGCAGCTTCTGCTTCCATGGTTTTGCCATCTGGCGTAACCAATACAGAAGTCATTAAACCCAATGAACCAAATCCTTGCGCTACGGTATCTGATTGCACATC
>CAMCJW010000290.1 GCA_945875195.1 Chitinophaga pinensis
TAACTCTTTACTAGGCAAACTCAAGTAAACATCCTTTGCCAATACATTACTGGTTATTTCAAGTGTACTGTCGTTAACTAATACCAAATCAATTTTGGGTTTTAGCAGTTTCAAGGCATTGGGTTTTGCGAAGTAAAATGTAGAAGACGCTTGCTGATGCTGGCCTTTCCAAGTGGCAAGTAAAACTAAATCTTCGCTTGATTTTTCCTTCACTAAAAAGTCTGATTTTGGAAATTCGAGTATGAGTTGGTCTGTAAAATTACCGAATTGATAATCGAAAGTATCATTGCTATATTCCTTTCCTTTAAAATCCATTAAAGTTAGTATTAAATTTCCTTTTTCTGAATAGGGTAATTCTGAAGTAACCACAACTTTCAAATTTTGATCTTTTTCATTGAAAGAAATGAGTAGGGGGGCAAACGATTTTTTCACTTGATAATACACCGCCTTTTTATTGCCATAATAATCAATGCTACTCCAAGAGGTTACTGGCCAGCAATCATTGAGTTGCCAAAACAAGGTTCCCATGCAATACGGCATGGCACGTCGGTGGGCTTCTATGGCAATTTTCATTCCTCTTGCTTGAAGCAATTGCGATACATAAATTTCATCTTCAAAATTTGTTGGCATGGTGTAATCTCTTGCCATATAAGTTGAAATGGTTTGGTATCCTGTAGGGTGTTTTTGGTGGTTCTTATAGCTTGCCGAATCAAAGCTAGTGCTATAGTTTGGCATAAATTTCTCAAAGGTAGAAACAGGCGGCATGCCTTGAAATCCATACTCGCTCATAAACCTGCCTACTTTTTTTTCATAGTTTTCAAATGGTTCCATGCCCCACCATATACCCCAATAATGAGAGTCGCCTTGGGTCATACTTTCTTTTCTGCCCCAACCAATGCTTGGCGATGAAGGCCAATAAGCGCGCGCTGCATCTTCTTTTTGGATGATGGCAGGTATTTCTCCCTCAAACAATTTTAAGTAGTCTTGTTCAATGATAGCAGAATCCTTTTGCGAATAGCTGTATTGCTTTTGCCAACCCCAATTTTTCCAACCTTCATCTATTTCATTGTTGCCACACCAAAGCGCAATGCAAGTGTGGTTGCGCAACCTTTTTACTTGATCTGTTACCTCTGCTTTTACATTATCAATAAAAGCCTTATCGCCAGGGTACATGGCACAAGCAAACATAAAATCTTGCCAAACCAAAATGCCATTTTCATCGCAAGCTTTGTAGAATTCTTCATCGGCATAAACCCCACCGCCCCATACACGCAGCATATTCATATTGGCTTCCTTGGCTGCCAAAACAGTATTGAGGTAAACATCTTTATTGAGGCCATTCACAAAACTATGTGGCGGAATATAGTTGGCTCCTTTCATAAATACTCTCTTGTTATTGAGCCAAAACTCAAAGCTAGTGCCTTTCTCATCTTTTATTCTTGCCAGTTCTATTGTTCTAATTCCAATGGCTAATTGGGTTTGCTCAATCAGCTTATTTTGGGCAAAGAGCATTATTTTAAATGGGTATAAATGGGCTGAACCTAAACCATTGCTCCACCATAATTTGGGCTGAAAAATCTTGTAATTGATATCAATAGAATTATACCCTGGCTCAAGATTAACTACCTTTAATAGTGTAGCATTTGGTAAGCTGCTATCGCAGGCCAATACCATTTGTATGCTAGTTTTTTTCTCCGAAAAAATTGAACAGGTAAATGTAATTTCAGCAAGTGAATCGCCTTTAATTACTTGTTTATATTGGGTGTTCTCTAATTTAACTTCATTCCAAAAGCCCAATTCAATCTTTCCAATGCCGCAGGTAACCAGCCTTGGACCCCAATCCCAGCCATATTGGTATTGTGCCTTTCTGGTAAATATGGCCTCGTTTCCTGGTAAGGTATAGGGTAGTTTCTGAGCCAATGATTTGCCTTTTTTTACACTTGACTCAAAGGCTATCGTTAACTTGTTTTTACCTTCCTTTACATATTGTTTAATAGGCAAATTGTATATTCTAAACTGGTTTTCGGTTTGAACCAAAAGTTGATCATTGAGATAGATCTTGCTATAGGTATCTATGTTTTCAAGTTTCAAGTCTATGTGTGCATTGGCAAATTCTTGTGCTGTCAATTCAAAGCTTGTGCTATAAACCCAATCTTCATTTTCTACCCATTGTACCAACTTTTCATTGTTTGCCAAAAATGGATCTGGTATTATTTTATTGGCCAATAAATCGGAATGCACATTGCCTGGAACCTTAGCCGATAGCCATGTTGAATCGCCTTGCTTGCGAAACTTCCAATTCTCATTGCCAAGATTTCGGTTGCTGTTTTGTCCTATTAAAACATTGCTAAAAAGTGTAAAAATAAAAAGGAGACTGCTTATTTTTTTCATGCAAGGTTCGCATTAACTATTGCCTGTATTTCATTTAAATCAGCCTATTCACCGCCATCAATGATTCCAGACGAATGGTATTGGTTCAAACCGCAAATGGCTTTAATGGCTTGTAAATTATGAGAGCGCACAGAGCCTCCAACCAATATATTTATTTTACCTGTTGCTATGGGTTTCAATTGTAACAATTGCTCAACTCCTTGCATAGCTGTTGGCGCACCTCCAGATGTTAATACTGTTTCAAAACCTAGCATGATTAAATCTTCTAGCGACTTATTTAAATCTGCACATACGTCGAATGCCTTGTGAAACGCGCAGGGTAGGGGATGAGCCAATGCCAACAATGCTCTGTTTTGAGCCATGTTAATAGAATGGTCTTGGTTCAAACAGCCAAAAACAAAACCTGCCACGCCACTATTTTTGAAGCCAAGAATTTCATTTTTCATTTGTTCAAACTCCTCTTCGGTATAAACAAAATTGCCTTCCCTTGGTCGTATCATCACATTCACCGGAATGTTTACATGGTTCAAAACATATTGCAAAGTATGAGCAGTAGGAGTAAGTCCATCAGTATGCTTATCTCTGCAAAGCTCTATTCTATCTGCACCTCCCAGCCATGCAGTAATGGCAGATTGCTCATTGAAACAAGCTATTTCTATTAAATGCATGGTCTATTAAAATTACTTCTTTGGCAGTGGCACATGCGATTCAGCATCAACTAATTTGTTTCCAGTTTTATCATATACCGCATAATTAAATCCGCCTTGAACACAATAAGAACCATAGTTACCCAACTTATCCAATGCAATAAAACCAACTTGTATCTCTGCTAAATTTTTCTTTCTAATTTCCATCAACCTCACCACGCGTTTCACAGCTTCTATGCATGCCTCCTTGGGCGATTTGCCTTGCCTCATTAGTTCCACCACCAAATGGCAACCCGCAATTCTTATAACCTCTTCACCATGTCCGGTTGCAGTTGCAGCAACAACTTCATTATCCACATACAAACCAGCACCTATGATGGGCGAATCGCCAACTCGGCCATGCATCTTAAATGCCATGCCGCTGGTGGTGCAGGCTCCACTTAAATTGCCCGCAGCATCTAAGGCAATCATGCCAATGGTATCGTGAGTTTCTATATTAACAATAGGTTTGTATT
>CAMCJW010000291.1 GCA_945875195.1 Chitinophaga pinensis
GGGCCACTGGCCGCAAACATATAGCCTTCATTCTCGGTACTCAGCGTTGAGCCGCTGCCGCTACAGATACTAATACTATTCAATACCTCTATGTAATCCTTCTTACATATCGTATCCCAACCTCGCGCATTCCATGCCTGCAAACAAACTGTGAATTTACCCGGATCACCTCCAAAAAATATTGGGTTTTGATCTGTTGGGCCTGCAAAGAAATTATTGAAATAAGGTGGTGTGGCACACAAATTACATGGTGGATCAAATGTCCAATACCATTGGTTTGGTCCTCCTGAGGTGATATCTACCATACTGGCATAATCGCCAATACCTATCTTTTTACGTGCTGCAAAGAAATTTGGTTTAGGGGTGGTACTTGGTGTATCTACCCATATATACCTTACAATACTATCACGTAAACTATCTCGCTTCAATGAGTTGATTGCCAATAAACGTACTGGCCAAAAGCCTCTGGTATTATAGGTATATCTGAACTTCTGGTTGTATTTTGCAGTATCAATGTATTGTTGTGCTGTAAATCCAACTGCACTACGCGTATAACCTGGTAACAATGGGCTCACACCTGGTAAATCCCAATAGCTGCGAGTTGCATTGGTACTAGTAGATACCAAATCATAAGGACTATTGATCCAAACGGTGTCGGTTGGCAATGAGCTTACGGTTGGTTGACTTGGGAAAAAGTTGGCTATTGGAGGTAATACTGGGCCACCGCCTGATGGACTTACTAGATTAATTAAATAATCTTCAGTTTCACCCCAAGTATAGGTAGCGCAAGGAACTACTGAAGTTGCAGTACCACCCTCCACATCAACTAAACGCATTCTTGAAACACCTAAAGTGGCAGTAGTTGGCACGGTAAAGGTAAAAGTATGCAAAGAAGGGAAAGGGTTGGTCGCAGTAATTGTAGTTACTAATTCAGCTGCATCAAATGTGAAATTCCTATTATAATCAATCCAAACATTACAAACATTGTTATAGAAAAACCCACTACATTGTGTAAGCTCAACTGTTAAAGTATAAGAGTTACCCGGTATCAGAGAAACACCTGGCACTGTTGTAGTGAAATCAACATACTGAGGTGTACTCGTATAACAGGTGGTTAGGTTGTTGAATGAGGTCCCAAATGCACCAGTTAAACTTACTCTAGAAATGTCATCGTCTGCGGCTGAAGTTGCTCCAGTAGTTGTGCAATACTGAGCCTGAATAGCACTAGAGCTCAATAAAAGGAGCAGTGCTATTAAGAATCTAAACTGTAATTGTATTTTCATTTTGTATTTAATTTATTTTATTTTTATCTATCTTTAGTTTCAATTTATAAATTTAGGAATCAATAATAGGAAATTTGGTTCAAAAAAACAAAATTATGGTGTTTTATATCTAGCATCATTAACAAAAGCAGAATCATTTAGCGACAATAGAAAAGCTACCAAATCCAATTTTTCTTGGGGAGTTAGGTTCAAGCCGCCTTTATCAAAATTTTTGCTAATCATTGGATCAACTGTAGGAGAATTTTTAGTTCCAGAATTGTAAAATTCAACTACCTCCATGAGTGTATTAAATCGTCCATCATGCATATAGGGCGCGGTAAATGAAAGATTTCGTAAAGTAGGTGTTTTCATCCTACCCATATCCTCAGGTTTTCCTGTGATGCGGAACAAACCACTGTCTTTTGGAATTTCATTTAAACCGTTATTATGAAAGCCATAATCTGTAAAGAAAGGGGAGCTTAAGTTACCATGGCAATGAAAGCAATCACCTTTTTCTGAACCAAAAATCAACATGCCATTAATTTCACTTGGAGTTCTTAGTCGTTGGCGACGTTCAGCTTTGTCGAAATTAGAATTGCCACTCACCAGAGTTCTTTCAAATTGGGCAAGCGCACGGGCTAATTTAACAGAGGTAATACTGTCTGAACCAAAAGCTTTGCGAAATAAACCAGGGTATTCAACATTGTTTTGAAGTCTTGCAACTACATCAAAAAGGCTTTTATTGGCCATTTCAATTGGGTTCAAAATTGGCCCAAGTGCTTGTCTTTCGAGATCATTGGCGCCACCATCCCAAAAATAACGGTGACTTGTTTGGTTATATTTATCGGCCCAAGCCAAGTTAAAAAGAGGCATGGCCGCTCTGTTTCCAACTTCCCCCGTTATACCAACACTAAATTTATTGGGATCAGCAAAAGAATAAGCTGGCTGGTGACAAGTTGCGCAGCTCTGGGTATTATTAGCAGATAAAATTGGATCAAAAAATAATTTTTGCCCTAATGCTACTCCAGCATTTGTTAAAGGGTTTGATTCTGGAATTGGGAAAGTTGACCATCCTAAATTGGTTGGCAAATTGAGCTGGTATGGCGTTGGGTCATAAGCATAAACATCTCCAACTATTGGATCTTTTTTACAAGAAGCCAAAAATGAAAATACAAAACTTATAACTAAAGCCATCTTCTTCATATCAAAATATTAGGGTGTTATGGAATTAATACTAACCATATCGACCATGTTTTTAGCAAACTTTTTCGCAGAGGGTTCGGTTTCACTGTGAATCGTATAACCATCCACTTCAAAACTATAATTTTCTGGATTTTGAAACATTTCATTAACCTCCATCAGCATATTAAAAGTTGATTTGCTAGATTTTACTTTAAACGACTTCAAATCAAGACTAATACTAGGCTGATTTCCATCCCCACCTAAATCAAAGGAATAATTTTTACCTTTTGTGGTGGCTCCATTAATTCGATAAAATATGTAACCAGTACTCCATGTCCAAAACATGCCCCAAGATGGATCCAAAGCCCCCTCTTGAAGTCCATTGTGGTTGGCAAAACTATCAACCGCCAATAAGAATGAAATGCCGGTATAATTCCCTGCAGGAACATTTTGAATGGTAAATGTTTGAGAGCCTACAACACTTGCATCTAATAAGTTATAATTTTTTAAATTAACTTGATCACCATTGGGTTTGTGCAGAATGATATTACTCAAATAATGCCTCAATTCTTTGATGGTAAATGTATCTGCTGCCGCATTGGTATAATATTTTGAACCAAATTCTAAAGCCGCCCCTTTAAAAGCATAATTCATTTTAAAAGTAAGCGTTCCTGAATTGGAAGGGTTAACAATTCCTTGAAAATTTGTTACTGTATCCCAAACATTAACTGTTGCACCTGGTGTAGTATTTTCAGTTTCTTTGCATGAACCTAAAATTAATACTAGCCCTAATAAGCTAACAAAAAGTATGCTATGTCTATTTTTATTAATCATCATTATTTTGCATCAATCTGTTCAACAAGATTTATATATTTGCCTATGCAATTTAGGTATTGTAATTCAGATTTAAAGTTAATTTTTACTTAAAACCATGGCAAGTTTAGATATAGTTAGCAAAACCGACCTTCAAAGGGTTGACAACGCGGTAAATACTGCAAAAAAAGAACTCATTAACCGTTATGATTTAAAAGACGAAATGTGTTCAATTGAATTTGATAAAAAAGGGAAATTAATCAAGCTGGAGGCAAAGCAAGAAAT
>CAMCJW010000292.1 GCA_945875195.1 Chitinophaga pinensis
ATTTACCTCATGGAAACTTAGATTTTGCTTTTCCACTATTTTATGAAAACAAACTTAAACTGGAGAGAGAAGAAGGGGTTTTAAAAGTAGATTCTTTGTTTAGTAATAAAGGAGAATACCAAGATTATTTGTTTCCGCATAATCCTAAATTGGCTTGGAGTGTTGATTTCTACGGACCAATTTATGTGCCAAAAGCGGGCGATATTGTTACCTTAGACAGCCTTCAATATTCATTTTATGAGCGCGTTATTAGGGTTTATGAAAATAATCCTGATTTTACCTTTGTTAATGGAAGGTTTATGCTTGGAGGAAAAGAAATTACTAGTTATCAGTTTAAATACAATTATTACTTTATGATGGGTGATAACCGCCATAATAGTGCTGATAGCAGGTTTTGGGGATTTGTTCCAGAGACCAATATTGTTGGTAAAGCTTTATTTGTTTGGATGAGTTGGGATAAGAATGCAACCAATGTGCTAAAAAAGGTGAGGTGGAATAGGTTGTTTACCGGAATACATTAGAAAGCCCTTCGACCCTTCGACAGGCTCAGGGTGACGTGGTGGGCTAATGTGTATTTCGTGTGGGTTTCTTGTGGTGGGAGATGCTTATTTTGCCTCATTAAATCTCAGAAAGAAGCATGTTAACTTCATTAACTATTTTAAACTCAAAAGTTTATGGCAAGGCCGAGATTCGCTTAAATGATTGCGATAGTCTCCAGTTGGTTGGCCCAAACAATATTGGCAAGAGTACATTGATTTATGCACTCAATTTTCTCTTTATTATTGATGGAAATAAAATGACCTTTAGTGGTCAACGCCGTGGCGATAAAGACACCTTACACCATTATTTTCCAAATCCCAATCAAAGCTATATTGTTTTTGAGATTTTTAAGAAATCTTATTATTGTATTTTGGTTAAAAGGAATGGCGAATCTGAGTTAGAATATTATAGATTTAATAGTGAATATAAAGAACATTTTTTTGTTGATGCCAATAAGAAATTACTCAAATTTGATGAAGTGCAAGAAGCCTTGGCAAAGGATGGAATAGCTTTGGAGGCCTTTAAAGACAAGCGTGAGGTGTTTAACACAGTATACCAACGTGGCAGGAGAAACAATGGCGTAGTGTGGTTGGATGATAATGTAAAAACGGAAGGATTGAGTAATAATTTTTCTCGTATTTACAGGTACTTGATTAATACAAAACTTATCACCAATAAAAATTTGAAAGAGGCATTAATTGTTGCCGATAACAGGGAAAATGAAGTGCTTAATTTTTCTCAAAAGAACAAGAAAGACATCATTGATTTAAGGAAAATTAACAATGAAATTAGGAACCTTAAATCGGTAAAAAACGAATTTGAGGATTTCCGTGAAGTAGTGAGTCAGTATGGCGCAAAGGCCAGAATTATCAATCAATTGTATTTTGGGTTCAATGCCAATTACGAAAATACGCTGCCTACTTTACAAAGTCAGTTGGCGGATAGAAACCAAAACATTGCTAGGATCAATACCGAAATTAATGAGAATTTAATTCCACAGAAGGCTGATTTTGATCGTAAAATTGGTAATAAAGAAACTGAAATAAACGGAAGAGCAGTCTTATTAAACGAGAAGGAAATTGAATTGAAGGTAATCAATTCTTTTGATCCAATTGAATTGTTGAATGAAGCGCTAAGTAATTTAGATAAGAAGCGAAAAGAGGTTGAATCTCGCATTACAATGGTAGAAATTCAAAAACTCAATAGTAGGATGGTTGAGAATAGAATTCACCAATTACGGGAGGGGATTTTGCGGTCTGAAAATCAAGTGATGAACTATAGTAATCTCTTAATTAATAAAATTTCGGGCAACAAAGAAAACAGGAAATTGCTCAATGCCGTTTTAAGTGAGCAGGTGAAAAGTCTGCCCGGAGATCAGGTATTGAAGGCTATTCATGAAGTTTCTGAAAAGCTAAAGATATTTGATGGAGAGATTGATTTGAGTAAGAACATGGCTTTTTTAGATTTTAAATCTGTAGAGGAAATAAAGGAAGAATTAGCTGCATCAAAACTAGAGTTAAAGAGTCAAGAAGCCCTTTTTGAGGTTGCCAAAGATTTAGAGAAATCGCAACATGATTTGCAGTTAATCAATGCCGAAATGGAAGGCATTAAATTGAAAATCCAACAGATTAAATCGAAGCCAGCCTTGATAAAATTAATTGAGAAATTAAAGGCAGAACTTCATACATTGAATGAGGAAAAACAAAAAATAGAAGGAGAGCAGGCCAAGCTTGCAAAAGACATTGCTAGGCGCCAGTTGGAGGTACAAGATTTAATTGTTGATAAGGATAAGCGAGAACGCAGAATACGAGAACTACAAGAATATAAACAAACCCTTGATACTTATGGTTTGGCCGGTGAGGAGTTTGAAACACAAGATGATTTGGATAACTTGTATAAGAAAATTCAAATCAATCAGGCAGATAGGCATGATTTGAAGGCCAATAAAGACAAGCTTTTTGAAAAGTTAAGGGATAAGTTACAATCTACCTTTGCAGATGAATTGGATTTCATTAAATATGTAGAGGAGGAGATTGCTTTGATAGAGGACAAGGAGCGTTCCATTTCAAGTTTATTAGAAAATATTTCGGCTCAATTTGCCAATCCTGCTTATACTATGCTTAAGAGGTATGAGGAATTTAAGGAGTTTGTTTACAATAAATTCAATTCGAAATTATCGCAGGCAAAGATATCAGATATTGAGTCCTTAAATATTGAATTGGAGGACAATAAGCGATTGGTGGATGAGATTAAAAAAATTAGTCAGATTCAGCAGGTGCGTGGCCAATTAATGTTTGAATTTGACCACAGTGAAAGCTTAAAAGTATTAGATCATTATTTGGATACAGGGAAGAAAATTGAGTTTGATGATATGTTTGACATTACCCTTCATTTATCAAGAAAGGGAGTAAGCAAAAGGGTTGATTTAAATGAACAAATTGAATCGGACGGTACCGATAAAATGATTCGTTTGATTATTATTATGACCATTATTAACAGGCTGGCTATTTTTGATGATGAGAACCGCATTGCCTTATTTATAGATGAGGTGGCAACAATTGATAAGCAGAACAGGCCGGAGTTGGTGAGGTTTTGCAAGGAGCATAATTTTATCCCAATTTTTGCTGCACCAGATGCAGTAGCAGGTTTTGGAAAGTATTATTTTATCTATCCTAATGCGGGCAAAATCAACATCAACGAAAAAGTAAATGCGATGTATGGTGAGAGAAATGTAAGTGCCAATTAATAATTTATAAAATGATTAAGGCTGAACCAAAAACCATTTTAAACTTTTTGGGTACTCATTTTGATACCTTGAAAGATTTGTTTGATGTTCAAACAAGTGATAATATTATTAGGAAAGAACGCTTGCAAGAAATTATGCAAGAGCGAGGCGATGAAATTTTGAATCAATTGGTTGATTATAAAATTATTCGCAAGCTGGGCGATGATTACG
>CAMCJW010000293.1 GCA_945875195.1 Chitinophaga pinensis
AACAAACTCAATAATATATAACAGAAAAAATGCTGATGAGATTTATGTTAAATCAGGGTTATATAATATTACTAAAGGAAATCATTATATACTTGATGGCTTAACAGAGTATAGCAACCTCAAAGAGCCAGATAGGATGAGTTTTAAACATAATTTTGAATGCAATAATAAACCCTATTTATCAAAGTCTGATCCTGAAAAAAAATTACAGACTAGTGGTTTATTACCATCACCAATTATTGAAACCGCCTCTAAAACCTTTAACGACAGTTTGCTAGTAAGCATGTATCCAAACTTTGTGAATGAAGAAACAAGAGATAAGAGTAAAATCTATTACAGAATCATAGAAAAAGGCAAAGAGTCAATGGCAAAAACAGTTGCTTATTCAAAGCCATTTTATATTTATCAAAGTTGTAAAATTGAGGCAAATTCATCCATTGATATGGGAGAAAACAGAATGGATTTGCAAGCAGTAGGTAGCTTTTACAAAAGGCAAAATAAGTGGACTATTCAGTTGAGCAATGAGTACAACAAACAATATACAGCTGGTGGTGCCGAAGGCTTAATTGACGGCATGTATGGCGACAAAGATTGGCGCAAAGGTGGCTGGCAAGGTTACCAACCGCAGGACTTTGAAGCTGTGATTAACCTGGGTAAAGTACAATCTGTAAGTACTTGTTATGGCAGCTTTTTACAAGACCAACGTTCTTGGATCATGATGCCCTCACGAGTTGAATTTTATAGCTCCTTGGATGGTATCAATTATACCATTATGGGCGTTGTAAAACATGATATACCAGAAGATGCCATGCCAACTATTATTCAAAAACTCACCCTCAAACTCCCTTTACCAACAGAAGCAAAATACATTAAAATTAAGGCCATCAATTATGGTCACTTACCCAAGTGGCACCTCAGCGCCGGCGAAGATGCCTTCATTTTTGTAGATGAGGTTGGAGTTGAGTAGTTAGATTCTTATTCAATCTAAACTTGAAGTCACAAATTGTGACTTCAAGTTGCTATCTCAATAAGATTTCACCAAAACGGCAAAAACATAGGCACTTGCTTTTGGTAGGATTGATTATAGGGTCAAGGGTAAAAATACTTATAAAGCAAAATAGGGCTGAACCTAAATAAGGTTTATCCCATTCAATTACAACGCTATTTTAGGTCGAAACGATCTAGGTTCATTACTTTAGTCCAAGCAGATATAAAATCTTTTGCAAATTTCTCTTTGGCATCGGCACTTGCGTATACTTCGGCTATAGCTCTCAATTCTGAATTTGAACCAAAAATTAAATCAGCTCTGCTGGCAGTATATTTAATTTGATTTGTGATGGCATCTCTTCCTTCAAAAACTTCTTTTCTATCATCCTTGGCCTTCCAAACGGTTCCCATTTCTAATAATTTAACGAAGAAATCATTGGTTAATTTTCCGTTGGTATTCGCAAAAATCCCGTTCAATGAATTATCATAATTTGTTTGTAGAGATCTCATTCCACCTAAAAGCACTGTCATTTCTGGAGCAGACAAGGTTAATAACTGAGCCTTTTCTATTAGCAATGCCTCGGTGGGAATTGTGTATTGAGTTTTTAAATAATTTCTAAATCCATCGGCTTGAGGCTCTAAAAAGCCAAATGATTTTATATCCGTTTGCACTTGGGTAGCATCCATTCGGCCTGGCGAGAATGATACTTTAAAACTAAATCCAGCATTTTTAGCAGCTTGTTCAATTCCTACATTACCTGCAAGCACAATTAAATCTGCCAATGAAATTTTAACATCTTTAGAATTGGCATTAAAATCCTTTTGAATTCCCTCTAAAATTCCAAGTACCCTATTTAGTTGTACCGGATTATTTACCTCCCAACTTCTTTGTGGCTCCAAACTAATCCTTGCGCCATTTGCTCCTCCTCTTCTATCAGTTGCTCTGTAGGTTGATGCAGAAGCCCAAGCGGTAGAAACCATTTCACTGATTGATAGCCCAGAATTGAGGATTGTTGTTTTTAATTTGGCTATTTCTTTTTCACCAACCAATTTGTGATTTACTGCCGGAATTGGGTCTTGCCATATCAAGTCTTCTTTTGGCGCTTCCTGACCCCAATAACTTGTTTTAGGGCCCATGTCACGATGTGTTAATTTGAACCAAGCCCTGGCAAAAGCATCATTGAATAATTCAGGATTTTCAATAAATTTTCTTGATATTTTCTCGTAGATTGGATCAAACCTCAATGATAAATCAGTGGTTAACATGGTAGGCTTTTGTTTTTTGTTTGGCTCAAATGCATCAGGAATAATTAAGTCATTGGTTTTAGCCACCCACTGGTTTGCACCTGCATTACTCTTGGTTAACTCCCAATCATATTTAAACAGAATATTGAAATAATCTAGATTCCACTTTGCAGGGGTGGTGGTCCATGTTACTTCCAAACCAGAGGTAATTGCGTCTTTGCCTTTTCCAGAATTGTAATCACTTTTCCAACCAAAACCTTGCTCTTCAATTGTTGCAGATTCTGGCTCAACACCAACATGTTTAGAACTAGCTGCTCCATGAGTTTTACCTAAAGTATGTCCTCCAGCAATCAAGGCTACAGTTTCTTCATCATTCATTCCCATTCTTCCAAAAGTTTCTCTGATATCTTTGGCGGCCAATAAAGGATCTGGATTACCGTTAGGACCTTCTGGGTTTACATATATGAGACCCATTTGAACTGCTGCTAATGGATTTTCTAATTTCCTATCCCCAGAATAACGCTTATCATCCAACCATTTATATTCTGGACCCCAATAAATACTAGCTTCAGGCTCCCAAACATCTTCTCTACCACCTGCAAAACCAAAAGTTTTAAATCCAGCATTTTCTAGGGCAACATTGCCAGTCAATATCATTAAATCTGCCCAAGAAATTTTATTACCATATTTTTGTTTAATTGGCCACAATAATCTTCTGGCTTTATCCAAATTTGCATTATCTGGCCAGCTATTTAAAGGTGCAAATCTTTGCTGACCAGCTCTTGAACCTCCACGACCATCGCCAGTACGGTAAGTTCCTGCGCTATGCCATGCCATTCGAATGAAAAATCCGGCATAGTTCCCAAAATCTGCTGGCCACCATTCTTGAGAGCTAGTCATTAGTGTATTCAAATCCTTTTTCAAGGCCAAATAATCTAAAGATTGAAATGCTTTTTTATAGTCAAAACTATTATCCATTGGATTAGAAAGATTGGAATTCTTGCGCAGCAAACTTAAATCCAATTGATTTGGCCACCATTCCGCGTTTGTCATTGCTTTGTGAGCAAAATTGGTATTTGCTTTTTCAGCACTGCCTGAAACTTTGGTGTCATAACCCATAGGACATTTAGCAGGCGCTTCCACTGAATTTTGACCGCTAATGCCAAATGTAATTGAAAACAAAATGCTTGAAGTAAAAATTAATTTTCTCATGTAGTTTTCTTATTAACTTATTTGATGGACAAATTTACTCGTTACTTTTGT
>CAMCJW010000294.1 GCA_945875195.1 Chitinophaga pinensis
AATTGGCAAGTAAAATTGGCGCAAGGCTCACGCTTTCGCCTGCAATGCAAAGTCATTTGAGCTAAAGTAATTAATGGGAGGCTCACCCAATTGAGCCAAAACATACAAGTATCAAAATTCAAAAAATGGGGGTGTTAAAACTAAAAAAATAGCACCATGAATGAAGAAACTTTTAAAGTGCGAGCTTACGGATTTGGTGAGCTCGCACAACTTTATTTTCCAACTCTTTCTAAAAAAAGTGCCAGTTGGCAACTTACTTTATGGATAAAGAAAAACGAAGTATTAAATGAAATTTTGTTAAAATCAGGAAGAACAAAAAAACAAAGGCTATTAAGTCCGGCTCAGGTATTAATAATTGTTGAGAAACTTGGAATGCCTTGATTACAAATATAGTGAAAAATTTAATTTTCAAAATTAATGAAAACCTAAAAAAAACATCTGAACTTTGAGTTAACATTTTCTAATACTGTATTAACATTAAATCGAATCGTCTCAAGGTATTCAAAACGAATGGTCAAAGCTGTAACCATTGAAAAACAAAGTATTAATGATACTAGTTGACATAAACGACCAAAAAAACATGACGTTTCGTTTTGAATAGCATTTCCGAAATTACCTAACAATTAGCGAATTGCAATTGCTCATTTTGACGTTTCGTTTTGGAAAAGTTAAAACGAAATAATTTAAATAAGCCATGATTAACAATTTACCAGTAATTGATTCAATATAAACTCCAATTGTAATAATGGAGCAACAAAAAATAGTATGCCTAGAATGCGGTTATATTGATTCACCTGGTAACTACTCCATCCTAAGTGAGGAAGCCATCCCACTTTGCCCAAAATGCCTTTCAATTCAATTACAATTTCAAAAAGATTAGAAAACTATCATGAGTACCATAAACCCTATCAAACCTAATAGGCTATATATCTACACCAAAGATGTGATCAGAATTACCGGTAAAGGAAAGAGCGCATCGCAAGCACTTATTAGAAACATTAAAAAAGCTCTCAACAAGCGCCCAGATTGCAGCATAACTGTAATTGAATTTTGCGAGGTGCAAGGATTGAAGGTTGAGGAAGTGAATTTATTTTTGTGAGATTTTAACAATTTACTATGAAAAGGATTAAAAAAATCATAAATTGAAAATAAAAAAAAATTGCCTAATGCTTGTTTTTTGAAATCTAATAATAAATTCGAATATAAATTAGAAATAAAAAACTATGTCACTTAATCCCTACATCTTCATTGGAGAATTGCACAATGAAATATTAGATTATGTAATCTCTCAAACTCCAACCAATCCTCCTGAGATCACTCAAATGGCTGATTTAATATCTGATTATTATGCTGCTAATTATGCTTCAACAAACAATATAATTGAAAAAAGTAAAATGTATTCATTTCTAATGAATTACTACAATGAATTAAACGGATTAACATATTCAGAATTAAAAAGCTTTGCGATGTCAAGAAATGGAGTTAGTCCATATGCAAGAAAATTCATAGATAATACTTTTATTGATTATTCCAGCTTTACCATTGATACTTTGATCGATTTTTATGGCACTTTGCAGGATGATGTAATTAGTAATACGGATGTTACTAATGAAATGAAACAATTTCCATTTTTTTGCACTGCTATTGGAATAAAATCAGCTGAGTATTGGAAATATCAATACGATAACAATACAGATTGGTATCCATTTATATCAGCATCTCCCAAAGGTGCAAATTTGGCAGATTTTATTGCGGGCGTATTATTGTTTATTATAGCCAAAGAAATGGAAGAGCGAAAAGTTGAACCAAGGGCTGGAGATATTATTTTAATGGTTTTCTTTGTCGCATTGGCAAGTGCAATGGGATCAGAATTTCTTGATATTGGTATTTAAACAATTATTACTAAAATTCTATATTAACCATGCTGTATAAATTAATAATAATATTTTTTTTAACCATATTTCCAATATATCTTTTTGGGCAAAAAAATAATTATTGTTTTTCAACTTCACTTGCGGTAGGTAAAAATAACTTTGATAAATATCCTGTTAAGTTTGGCAATGGCAACCACGTTTTCTCCCAGCAAATTAGGTCATTTGATATTGAGTTGGGAATAAGAAAGAGTAACAACTATTTTGGTACAATTTACCAAATTAGCACTTCTAAAAGTGGAATGGTTAATTCGAACAACTTTGCTTTCTATTTTGGCGATGCTTTTCAATTTAAGTATGCTAGATTTTTTTTAAATAACAAAAAGTTCAATATTTGTCCATATATTAAATTGGGGGTTCAAAATGGCACCTTTGTGTATTCGAACGATACAAATTACTCCAATTCTTCTATGAATCTTGGACAATCGAATGAAATTTCAACAATAATTACTAATCCGAAAGGAAGTTTTGGATTTCAATTCAAATATGAAATTTCAAAAACGAATTTTGTTTCATTATTTATTGAAGGTTCTAGTGGATTAGTTTCATCCAAGGTAAGGAACTACTCAAACTCAATCATAGACAATTACACCTTTAATCCTATTTTTTTCCAATTTGGAGCTACCTACACAAAAAGTAGATTTTAAAAAATTATATGTTTCATTTTCCATCGTAATAAAGGTAGCTTCGGGTAGCTGCAGTAACTAATGGCAATAATTTAAATTAAATATGTAAATAACTTTAAAATAAACTAAGGTAAAAAATGTTTAATAAAAAGCAAATTTCACGCGTAATAAAGGAAACTATAGGACTTTTTCAATCCCATAATTGACCGATTTGGGCAATTATGCATTCCATATCTTTATTTTCCAAGATTGATTTCATGGAATCCAAAGTCCTTTTCTTGAAAAAAAGGAAATTTAAGTTATAAACAGATTTAATCAAGCAACTTCGTTACTTCCACCCACTTGACCTTAAAAATATGTTTATATGTATTTATCATAGATTGTTAAATTGTTGTTTGGTATATAACTGAATTAAATGCAATAAACCTATAATGGCATTTTGCTTACCAACAGCAATCTAATAAAAAAACAAATAAAAATTAGCTGTAGGTCGGAAAAACCACCTCGTATTTGGCTCAGCTAACAAGAGAGGGCTCACCTTGCTATCATTATTTACCGTGAACTTAAAAACTCAACAATGGAAACCACAACAACTACTATTTATTGTATTGAAAATGTTACCTGCTCCAGAGTGCTAATAAATTTGACGAACTGCTCCAACAAAATTCGAGTCCTAATTTACAAGGTAGATTTTAGCAAGTGCTTGATTTAAATTATAAATTTATTAACTGTTTTTTTTTATGGTTATTCAAAAACGACTCTGTATCATATTCTACCTTTTTAATTAAATCAATATCTATAATATGAGTCTCAATTTCTCCTGTTTCTGAATTTCCTTCTATCATCCTCAATGAAATTCCTGTAAGCATACCTTTGCCATAGGTTGAATTGTCTAGGTATAAATTTATGATGTCACCTATATT
>CAMCJW010000295.1 GCA_945875195.1 Chitinophaga pinensis
AGATACCTTGTTTTGCAATTGGTCATCCTTATCATAACCAAATACTGCTTCATTATTATTTAATTTATCATGTCCCATCTCCATCGTACTGCTCGTAAACCTCCATAATATAGGTTGTTCCTCCTCACCATAAAACTGAACAACCGGAACCTTTAAGGTATATTCCGAAAGTCCTTGTTTACGAACCCCACCTTCGTTGTATCCCGTTAAAAATGGTGAACCAACATAATAGTCTCTAGTTGTTCTTTTAAAATAATTATCCAAAGCGAATGGAATAATGGTATTTCCAATTACTCCACAAGCTTTGTCTTGAGCTATTTTTATCATTTCTTTTGAGATAAGTAAGCTAGTCACAAAATTAGAGTTTACCAGTGGTACAATAAGTGGATCAGACAGGGCTTCACAAGCATCTTTCATAAATTTAGGGATTTTATTATCCATTTCTTCTCTGGTATTGTTTAGAATTCGCGCTCCATCATGAGGAGTTCCAAATGTTACCATTCCATGTGCAAATTTTTGATAGGTATTTGGCTCCAATTCCATTTTGCGCAACCATTCCCTGGCTACAATTCCACCTTGACTATGTGCTATGATAAAATCATTTGGTTTTCTTTCACTTATTGGAAGCACTGCATTCATCGCATTCTCCAAATCAAGAGTGGCAGAGGTAATCCCTCCATTTTCACTGTAAAACTGAATGCCTGATGAAGAAGCTGTGCCTCTATGCGATCTTGCTTTTCTAGCAGGAAATCCAACTGAGCCTGCCTGCGTAGCTTGTGCTGGCCACCTCAGGGATTCTGTAGTGCCATTTAAACCATGTATCCAAATGATATTGATATCTTCTGGACCTTTCATTAAAATAATCGAATCCTTATCCCCCCAAAACCTTATCACAGGGTTTGAATCGGATGGGAACGCAGGTGATATCAAATCATTTCTTTTTACCAAAGGGTTTCCAGTTCTATTGCATGGATCGTTTGAGGGAAAATCAAATACTTTCATGCCGTATTTGTTCATCTGCTCATTAAGGGCATCTTTGTATTTATAATCCAAATCTGTTGCCTCTGGATTTTCCGTTTGCGCTTTGGCGGTTTTGATTGTCAAAAGTGTCGTCATCAAAACAATTGTTGTTATTACTAAATTTTTCATTGGGGTAGTTTTAAAGTTTGATAAAGTTTACAGATAACAATTTTTGAGTGCTAGTTAACACTTGCAATGCATAATTCCCTGATGGTAGATTAGGCAAATTAACCAAGAAGGTAGTTTGACCATTGTTATCAATATTGGTTACACTTCCGTTTAATAAATTAACAACCTTTACACTTGAAATAGTTCGGTTCAAACCTAATTGCACTTTAGCTGTAAACACACCATCACTAGGATTAGGAAATACTGTTACAGTTTCAAGTGCATCAGATGCCTTAGCCATTAAACCGCCATCATCTTGGATATTATAATCATTGTAATAAGTTAATTTTGTTACTGTGATGCAAGGACCATTATCAGAATAAATCTGACGTTCGGATTTTTGTATTCGATGCAAATAACCGCCATTGGTTCCATAAGGCTCATAGCCGTCAGTTATTTTACATTTAACTCCGTCTTTATTGGTAAACTCAGTAACAATGGTATTCTTTGCTTTGTTATAGGTAGTTGTTTCACCATTGTCTACAACTTTAACTTCACCAGTTGGTAAGGTAGTTACAATAACATTTTGGGTAGCAAGTTGGGTAATTACCGCTGGGGCAAACTCAGGAAACGAAACCAATCCTGGGTGAAACCCATTGTCGCGGATATCGTCCTTCTTTTCAGTACGAGCAGTTAACTGCTCGGGGGTGTAGGCAATGGTTTTCATGAGGGTATTGTTGCCATCATACAATTCCATTCCAGCATTTGTGTATTTGTATCGCTTGGCTAATTTCATCCACGATTGTTCATACTCATTGCTGTCTATCTTAATTTCAAATTCTGAGTCGTAATTCTGAAAGATAGTTTCAGAATAACTCTTTTCTACAAACTTGAGCTCGTACTTGATCTTCTCAATCTCGCTCAATTTTCGCATACCTGCCGTATCAACTACTCCATAGTTGTACTCCAGTATTTTGTTGGTTTGTTTGTAAATAATGTTTTGCCCATAGGTGAAACTATGGAAAAACAAGGCTGCGCTTAGGGTAGCTAATTTCATTTTGTTTTTGTTTAATAATGAATAATTTTAAATTGTTTTTTGGCCATTGGATTTTGTGTGCACTATCCAATACCAAAAATAACTATTCCTATCAAAAAAAACCAAGGTCGTGCCATGCAAAATGATCAAATCGCAAAAAAATCGTGCGAAATAGTAGTAATATTAGGTATCTTCAGGAAATCCGGAAAACCGGATAAATATTTTTCAGAACCCCTAAAAAAGGCCTATTTGCACCCTATTTACAGCATTTTTTGGTTCAAACCGAAATAATTTATGCCTAGGGCGTTGGCTTGGTTTCCATTTGTTGAATAATGGTCATTACATCTTTTTCGGTGGCTTTTAATTTGCTTTGGCAAAGTGTAATGAGCTCCGATGCTCGCTTAACTTTTTCTGCCAACACATCTACCGAAACCGATTCTTGCTCTATTTCACTGGCAATTTTTTTGAGCTCCGCATAAGCTTCCTCGTAACTAAGTATTTCCATCTGTGTTTTTTATTTGCTTTACTTGGGTAATTATTTCTTGTTTCTCTAGCACCACACTCATTTCCTCCCCTACTGCTACTTGATTGGCATCCGCAACAATTTTACCTTTTATACGGATAATGGCAAAACCCCTTTTCAAAATATTTTCGGGGTTCATGATCCTTACCACCGATGCATGGTGATTGAGGTAGCCCTTTTGGTTCAGCAAAAATTTGCTTGCATTTAATTTTATATTGGATTGAATATTTGCCAAATCCCCAATCTTATTGCCAATAATAATGGCTGGCCTACCAGATAATTGGCTCAACAACGACAATAGCATTTTTTGTTGCGTGTATAAAATATCTTTGGTATTGCTGCTAATCAATTGGTGCATGCCAAAAATTTCTTCTTTGCGAAAGGACAATATTTCTCGTGATTTATTGAGAATGGTAAAATTGATTTCCGAAATTTTTTTTAAGGTAATGGCCAATAATTGCTGACTCTTAATCACAATGCCTTGTTGAATAGACAATATTTTTTCTTCAAAAACCCGGTTGTGTGCAATGATAAATTCGGCAGCTTTGGTGGGCGTTTTGGTGGCTGTATGCGCTACTAGGTCTACAATGCTCACATCGTTGTGGTGACCCAAACCTGTGATGATTGGAATAGGAAAGCGGGCAACGGTTTGAGCCAATTGATAGCTATCAAAAGTGAGTAAATCAGACTTAGATCCACCACCTCTGATGATCACCACCACATCATAATTAATTTGTGATTGGTAGATGTTCACCAAACGCGATTTCAATTCCAAATCTGCCCCCTCCCCTT
>CAMCJW010000296.1 GCA_945875195.1 Chitinophaga pinensis
ATCATTGTTTCTGGCCCTTACTTTAAAAACATAATCACCAGGATTTAGTTCTCCAAAACTAGCAAACTGTCTGCTACCATTGTCTATCCATTTATTCTCCATACCTTCAAGTTGGTAGTAATAAGAATTGTCTTCATTTAGTGAATAATTTAAGGCCACAAAATCAATTGAGATATAATTCTTTTCTTGTGGTATTTGGTAATAAGACTTTAAACCCTCATTTTTATTGAATATAGATAGGCTCTTGATTTTTATAATGCAATCTGTTGAACCATTTATAATTTGGCTTGGGTTAAAGTAGTTGAAGCCATTTAAACCACCAAAATATAATACGCCATTACGAGTTGCCAATGAGGAGGATTCATTGAATTCATTTCCTTGTAAACCATCAATTGCCTCATGGTTTTCTATTTCAAACGAATTCATATTAATGGACGACAAACCACTATTGGTGCTTATCCAACAATGAGTTTCATTTTGATCAAATTGAACAGTATAAATTTGGTTATTGGTTAAACCATTTTTTTTAGAAAAATTTTCAGTTTCTTTTTCATCTTTGATTAGGTAAACACCCTCTCCAGAAGTGCCAATCCATAGCCTTCCTTTTTTGTCG
The DNA here is from genome assembly GCA_945875195.1 of Chitinophaga pinensis. Lineage (GTDB taxonomy): Bacteria > Bacteroidota > Bacteroidia > UKL13-3 > UKL13-3 > B1. Next base: position 614 of record CAMCJW010000296.1, read on the forward strand.
CGGAGTACGTTTGAAATAAAGGGTTGTCTGATATTTTCGCCTACTTTAATTAATTTGAAAGTAGCGGTATTTGTATTAAATAAATATAGCCCAATTGCAGTGCAAATGAATAATTCATTGTGCGACTTTCTTACAATACTTCTGATATTCTCTGACCCTATTGTTGAATTGCCTATACCATAATTTGCAATGGTGGTTTTTTTATTTATATCAAAAAGGAAAAAGCCATCTTTTCCAGCCATCCAATAGGTTTGGCCTTTTTCTGGTAATATACATTTTATGTCGCTTTCAAAGTTTTTAATGTTGCTAATGGTGCTAATAAACTTCACTTTTCCAGTTTGATGATTGAATTGATGAAGGCCTAATTTGCTGCCAATTAAAAAGGAATTTTCAACCCCATTTTCATTAATGATACAATTTCCAATAAAGTTTAGGTTAACCCATTTTTTAATCGATTTTTCCTTGGGAGAATATTCCCCTATCCCACCAGATTTAATTAAAAATAGAACATTTTCATTTTTGGTTTCAGCAAAATCGTAAACTCCATTACATTCCGAAAATCTGGCAGAGACATTGGGTGAAACAATTTCAAACTTATGCCTATATCCATTGTATAAATTTAGGCCGGTTGTTTTTGTTGCTACCCATAAATTATTTAGTTTATCTGGCAATATGCAGTTTATTTGATTTGATGAAATTGAGAGATACTCATTTTCATGATGCTGTAAAAGTTCTTCCTTGCCATTTGAGTCAATCCTTAAAAGTCCATTATTAGTTGCGATTAAATAGTTATTTTGAAATTTACGCAAACAATTTGCTTCTGCAATTGAAGTTGTTAATTGCCAATTTTTTTCCTCAATTAATTGATTCGTTTTTAACTGCCCAAAGTGTATAACATTGTCTGCTTCTAGCCAAGTTATTACATGATTCTTTTCTAAAAAAAATGATTGTACAAATGAACTAGGTTGATAGCTAGTTTTATTTACTTTTTTATTGAATGGGTAATAAACATAAAATCCATCAATACTTGCAATTACAACCTTACCATTTCCATCTGTTTCCAAGCCAGAAATAGGTTCATGTATTCCTAAGTTATTAAAAGTTTTTTGGGTAAAGTCAAAACGCCACAATCCATTTTCGGACCCAATAAGTATTTCGCTGCCTAAGGATAAAACGTGATTTGGCTTAATAATTTTTGGGTGAATAGCATAAATTTTATCTAGTTTTTGGTTACTGGTATTAATAATTAATAATCTGTCTTTTGAAAGGGCTACTATTCTATTGATATTGCTATGAATGGTAGAAATAACATCAGCTTTTCCGTTACTTGGTTCTGTTTCATAATAGGTCTCAAAAATATGGCCATCATATCTATATAAGCCAGAACCAGCAGCAACCCATAAATAGCCATTTGGTCCCACATGAATAGCATTGATATTCATGTTTGGCAAACCATTTTTTTCATTGATTTGTTCAAAATGTAAGTTTTGTCCAACAACAATTTGGATTGTAAAAGCAAATAGGATATAAATCAGTATTTTTGCGCGTAAGTTCATTTAATTATTTAGAACCAAATTAACATTTTAATCTTCAATGCAAAATTATATTTTATGTGAAATCCATTGTGAGCAAGATTTATCAAACATCTTAATGGCTGAATTGGGTGAACTAAATTTTGAGGGATTTATTGAAACCGATGCTGGTTTTGAGGCTTATTTACCTGAAGAAGATTTTAAAAAGGAAGAATTGCTCTTGTTGCTTAAAAGTTATCATCTGCCAGAAGGCAATATTCTAATCAAAACAGTGGTTCAACAAAATTGGAATGCTGCATGGGAGAGTAGCTTCGAACCCGTTTGCATTGGTTCAGAATTAAGAATTCGAGCGCCGTTTCACACAACCGATGCTTCATTTCCAATTGAATTACTCATTCAACCTAAAACATCATTTGGCACCGGACACCATGAAACAACCTTTACCATCATGGAGCTCATGTTAAATATGGATATGAAAGGTAAGCAAGTGTTTGATTATGGCAGTGGTACCGGTATCCTAGCAATTCTTGCTTCAAAGTTAGGTTCAAACCGAATTTTTGCAAATGATATTGATACTTGGGCAGCCGAAAATATTTTTGAAAACATAGGCTTGAACCAAGCCCAGGGAATTGAATTTGTTAATGGTGATTTAAGCATAGTGCCTGCTCAAGAATTTGATATTATTTTAGCCAATATCAATAAAAATATTTTATTAGCTAGCTTCAATGAGTTGAGGCCATTATTGAAAAAAGGTGGAACAATGTTTGTTTCTGGATTTTATGAAACTGATTTGCCAGATTTAATGCTTGAAGCCAATAGCTGTGGTTTTAAATTAATGAAGCACGTTACCCGCAATCAGTGGACTGCAGCTGAACTTACCTGCTAATTTAACTACTCAATAAAAGGAAAAACCAATTCTGTTAACCAAAGAGCAGTGTCTTTTTCAATCATAGGATCGCTTAGGTAAAATTCCAGCGGAGCGCCTGATGGCTTCAAATTATTTTCAGCTAAGTACTCAAATCCTTTTTGGTAAACCGGGCTCATTTTATCGTAGCTTCCGTAATATTTTACAACTAACCATTTACCAGGTTTTAAGGTTCCCGATTGAATTGGCGTTTGCGGATTAAGCAAATCATCGGTGGCTAAGGCTGTCATCATGTCGAAAACATTGTTATTAGCAGAGTAATTGATTGTGAAAGGCGCTCCTTTCATATTTACTTTTTCGGATTGAAGATATGTTTGCAAAGACCCATAATGTTGCGCTAATTTTGGGCCAATATCAACCCCATTAATTTTTTCGTG
>CAMCJW010000297.1 GCA_945875195.1 Chitinophaga pinensis
TGGAAACGGAATTAAATAATCGTTTTTGCCGTCTCCGTTTGGCGTAAATACATTTGGTATATCATAAAACGGACAATTATTGATACAATGTTCATTGGTAAAATAACTTTCATTGTTGAATGAATCAACCGCAACTACTACATAACAGCCGGCTATTGAAAGTTTGAGTGCTGCCCTGTCATCAATGTATTGGTTAATTCCAAGTGGAACAGAATCTAAAAGCGACCACCTTTCTTTGACATTCTTTTTCCAATAAATTCTGTATTTAACCACATCCTTTTCGCAGGTTTCTGGATAAACCCAATTGAGTTTAACCTGCAATACTGTAAATGAATTGCAGGGTGTATCAATCGTTAAAATTGGTGCGCAAGGCCTAATGGTATCAATAGGAATTCCACATGCTTCCTGCGATTTATTTCTAATCAAGAAGGGATAGTATAAAGTATCATAATTGCCTTTTGTTTCAATAAAATAGCAATAGGTTTTGCCATTGGTTAATCCTGTGTCTGCAAAAAATAATTCTTTGGTACTTGTTATAGAATCAAAGGTATTCAAGGCATTCTTTTTATAAATAACATACTGCTTGTTAACCCAAGGCACATCTGCTTTCCAATTTAAAACAACCGTTCTATTGGTATTTAAAATACTCAACCTTGGTGAACCAGCAATGGTACTTGTTTCTATCAATTTGGGATTACCATCTTTTGTACCATACATCATTACCCTGTAATAATAGGTAGTATTTGTAGTATTGAGCAAGCTGTCGGTAACTGATTCGTCTTTTAATGAGGCGAAATTCGGGTAATCAATTGCGCTTCCTATATTTTGATAAACACCCAAGGCACTGGTTGATCTTTGCAATTGAACTTGGTATGGTGGTTTATTTTGGGTAGAATCTAATACTTCCGGTTTGATCCAATTAATATTTATAGCACCATTGGTGGTGCCAGTTTTTTCCACACTTACTTTTGTAATAATTGGTTTGGTTTTTAAAATGATACCGCAAACCTCATCACTGGCATAGCTTTCTGTTCTTTCGCCAAGAAAAATGATAATGCCATCTTCATTTCTGTTATAATACCAACTGGTAATCAAATAACAATACCTTACCAATGGCGAAATACCTTTGCCGCCATTGTTATCAAAATACCTCGTATTATTGAGCCCTCTGGTTGTATCATATAAAGAGAAGCCGGAGTAGGCTGGCACACCAGTTTCGCATTTGGCATGCTTCCAATAACTCGAATCAACCTTGCGATATATTTTGTAACCCAATGCCATTTTACAGGTATCTCTATCCCAATTCAAGATAAACCCGTTGCTGTCTTGCACCACCTTCACATTTTTCGGCGATGGTCCTACTACTTTGATATTCCAAAAATTAATACTTGATAAAGGCTTGGTAACATGATTGTCTACTGCCCTAAATACAGCGGTATGCGGGTAATACCTTACTGCATTGCAACTTGGCCTCCAAACAAAATTAGCATTTAAACCAGAACTTGGTCCTTCTGGTGAGGTGGGTGTAATGGTAGCTGGACTATTTTTTTGAACAAAAGGGCTACCAAAATATTGAATTCTTATTCTTTGCCCGCTATTAGGGTCATTGGCACTAATAGTACCTTGAACCAATTCATTTGCTTCTACACAAGTGAATTGAGGTACAGTTAATTTTGGCGGAGAATTATCGCAATTGTTATTGATATAAACTTGCATGTCTCTTACCACATACCCAATTAATAAACCTCCTCTGTATTCGTTGATACGAATGGCCCAATTATAAAAACCTTCTTGAACCGGTTTATTCCAAGTAAGTTGACCATTGTTAACAGAAATGTTAAATGAATCAGAAAATTGAGGAATGGTGAACCTAGGCACTTCCATTCCTTGTGCCATTTTTGGGGCAATAATGGTAAAGGCCAAACTATCGCCATCTGGGTCGAAGGCTGCAGGATTATGCGTAAATATTTGATTTACACAGCCAACATCTATTGGTGGAAACAATAATATGGGTGATTGATTATTGCCTATTCCAGCAGCAATAGTTAAAACAGATTCTACGTAAAATGCGATATCTACACTCCTGCCCCCATTGATGTTTTTGATGCCATCAATCCTATTTGGATCAGTAATTCTTATGAGATAGTTATCTGGTCCAGGATAAGAATGGTTGATTCTATAAACATTCTTTTTGATGGTATTATTGATATCGGAGTTAACAATTTCACCATTGCCATTCGACCTAGGAACAATTTCAGATTTATTATCCCCAAAAAACACTTCCAATTCATTTCTATCGGCACCTGTGTTTGCTGGGTCTGTATAGGTTATAACCGTAATTTCATAGGTGTAAGCCACTAAATACCTGTAAGTAATTTCTCCAGCTCTATAATGCGTTGCCTTAGCTATTGAAGTGCCCAATAACAAAATGGTAAAACAAAGTAAAATATGGCGAATTTGGTTCAAACCTTTAAGCTATTTAATGAAGACGCTAATTTATAACAAAATGTTGCATTTGTTTCATAAAAAAACCACGGTTAAAAAATTTAACCGTGGCTTTACTGCTAATCAAATTAATTAGCAAAATCATTAGATAGTTTATTTACTTTCTGTGCTCAATTCGGCTGTTAAGTAATCTCTGTTCATTCTGGCAATGTGAGTCAATGAAATTTCTTTAGGACACTCAGCGCTGCAAGCTCCGGTGTTGGTACAGGCACCAAAACCTTCTTCATCCATGTGAGCTACCATATCTAGTACGCGTTGTTTGCGCTCTGGCTGACCTTGAGGCAACAAAGCAAACTGTGATACTTTAGCAGATACAAACAGCATGGCTGATGCATTTTTACAAGCAGCAACACAAGCGCCACAACCAATACAAGCAGCAGCAGCAAACGATTCGTCGGCATCTACTTTTGGAATTAAAATAGAATTGGCATCTTGCGCATTACCAGTATTAACAGAAACAAATCCACCTGCAGAAATAATTCTATCAAAGGCAGAACGATTTACCACTAAATCTTTAATTACAGGGAAAGCTGATGCTCTCCATGGTTCAACCACAATGGTTTCGCCATCGTTAAAGCTGCGCATGTGCAATTGGCAAGTGGTAACACCTTGCTTGGGTCCGTGAGGCCTGCCATTAATAAACATGCTACAAGAGCCACAAATTCCTTCGCGGCAATCATGGTCAAATGCAATTGGGTCACCACCTTCAACAATTAGTTTTTCATTCAATACATCAAACATCTCCAAAAACGACATGTCTGTAGAAATATCTTTCACCTTATATTCTTGAAATCCGCCTTTATCCTCGGCGTTCTTCTGGCGCCAAACTTTTAGATTGAGATTTAAATTTTTTTCCATTGTTATTTTATTAAGTCGTTGGTCTTTTGTCATTGGTCTTTTGTCATTTGTCGTTGGTCTTTGGTTCAAATGTTAATATCTA
>CAMCJW010000298.1 GCA_945875195.1 Chitinophaga pinensis
GTAATTATTGGGCTTTGGCTAGAAGATACAAAAGTGATATCTCTTGTTACGGAAGATATTGTTCTCACTGGACCTTGTATTTCAAAGAATACAAATCTATTTCCAACAACTGAAGTTCCTACAGCTGAAGTTTTAAAAACATAATTATAAGACGTTGACGCTACATTATAAAACATAGTTCCTGAAATGTCACAACTAGCGTTTACGGTATAAGCGTTATTTGTAACAACAGCATTGTTTTGTCCAGCATTTCCTGCACCACTTACAGAATATCTAGATGTACCCCAATCAACTCCCAATCTAAAAAATCTATTACCAGTTTCTGAGGCTGTTGTAGAAAGAATATACGTTCCTCCAAAGCCAGAAGGGCCTAAATATTTAAAATTTGTGTTGTTATTGCAGGAGGAACCATTATCCCAACCAGTTGAAAAACCATCACCCACAATTGCATTTTGTGCAAATAATAGAGTAGGAATAAAAAACAAAATGAAGAAAAACTTGTTGTAATTATTAGTTGTTTTCATGAATTCACTTGATTATTTGTTAGGATAAAAAATCAAACTAAAATAATAAATTTAAGTTATTCTTTTAATTATTAATGTAAAAAAATAATAAAACTGGCTTAGAATTATAAAAAATAAAATTTATTTTTATTTTGTAATGATTTGTAATGATATTTCTTTACTATTTTAGCACTTCATTTTTTTTAAACTAATTCAATTATGAAAAAAAATATTTTTATTTCATTTGTACTTCTGTTAAACTCGTTCAATGGTTTTTCTCAAGTTTTTTCAAATTCAACCGTTTCTGCAGCAGGTTGGAATGGAACATTAACAAAAACAGTAACTGTTTCAGGACTTTCTAATTTAAATACTAATATTTTTGAATTAGTACAGGTTAATCTCCACATGGGCGACGATTCTAATACAAGAAATTATAATTTGTATACAATAACATTAACAAAAGGGACAACAAGTATAGAATTAGTTGCTGAAGGTGGATTTCCAAATTCTACAGTTAAGCAAATCAATACAAAGTTTAGATATAATACTTATTTAAGAAGGCTTTTTGAACATGGGGGAACTGCTGAACCATTTAGTATTGGTTATTATCGTTCACAAGATAATTTAAATGCATTTAATGGTATTGACCCAAATGGGGTTTGGACTGTTACCATAGCTGAAAGATCTACAGCTACAGGTGGTCGTTTTAATAAAGTAGATTTAATATTCAAATCACCATTTACAGTTCAAGATTACACTACACTAAATAGTTATGACAATTGCTCAACGCCTAATTGTTTAGGCACTGCCGAAATAATTGTAGCATCTAATAATGGATTTACAAATCAACCTGGAGATATGTTTAATTCTAATACTGCATCATGTAGTTGGAATGCAGCCCAAAACAATTCTGCTTGGTTTAAATTCAGGGCAGCACAATCTAACGTTAAAGTTACTATATCTGCCATAACTGGAAAATTACAAATTTTGGCTATTGATGCCGGAGCTGACCAAAATCCGTGTACTCCTGCAGATAATATAGTTTTAACCGGAGGCTGTCCTACATTGAGTATTAACGACACCTATTCTTCACCTCAGTACATCAATGGTTCTACTAGAAACAATCAACTAAATTTAAGTGGTTTAACCATTGGAAAATTTTATTATTTCATTGTTGATGGAGAAGGCGCGTCAGTTTCTCCTTTTTATATAGAAACTACAGGAACATCATTAAATTGCTCTAATTGTCAACTGAATGCCACATTAGGGAGTAATAGCCCAGTTTGTGCTAATGGCACATTAAATCTAACTTGTAATGATGGTACTTCTTGGTCATGGACTGGGCCAAACGGTTTTACAAGCAGTAGTCAAAATCCAACTTTAAATAATGTCACTTCTTTGGCCTCAGGAACCTATACCGTTGCTATTACCGATAATAATGGTTGTACAGATACTAAATCAATAGATGTAGTAGTAAATTCTTCTGTAACTCCTACTTTTAACACACCGAGCCCGGTTTGTCTTGGCTCAACTTTAAACCCGTTGCCTACAACTTCAAACAATGGAATCGAAGGTAGCTGGAGTCCTGAATTGAATAACTCCACACCAACAATTTATACATTCACTCCTAATCTAGGTGAATGTGCTTCGACTACTACGCTAACCATAACAGTAAATAATTGTGATTTTGGCGCTTATGCTAGTGCAGTTTGGATGGATGATTGTACCGATCTTGGCGATGGCAAATTTTACAATACAACAGGAGGTGGCGCTGATTTAATTAATCTAGAACCTGGTAATACTTTTATTAAAGATTTCGGGGTGCATGTAGAAAACTCTTCCACTTTAATACTAAGAGGAGCTGAAGTGAAAACCTATAAAAATGGAGGCACTAATGTTTGTGGTTCCAAAATGTATTATAGATATTATTTAACTTCTGCAGCAGCAGGTGCTTTTATACCAAGAAATTTAGCTTTTTCCAGCAACTGTAATACAGGTACAAGTGAATTTACAAATGGGGGGCCTTGTGTAGCGGGTCAACAAAAATGGAAATGTGTATCGGAACCCGGTTGTGACACACCTGTAAATTTAACCTTAGTTCCTCCAGGCGATTATACATTGGAAGTGTACTATGATGTAACCGGCGATTTTAATTCTAACACTCAATGTGATGATACTATCATTCTAAATAACGGAGGAACAAACTACAAAGCTAATTTTACTATTATAGCTTTACCAACATTAAGTAATACCAATCCAACAACTTGTAATGGTACAGAAGGAAGTATTACTATATCAGGTCTTAAAGCTAATGATGTATATGCTGTTAGCTACAATTTTAATACAACACCAGTTGGTCCAAATAATTTTAACTCAAACAATAATGGGGAAATTTTAATTTCAAATTTGGGTATCGGTACGTATTCTAATTTTAACTTTGTTATCAATGGTTGCACAACTGCTTTAAACTCTAGCGTAACATTACAAAATCCAGTTATAACACCAGTTTTTAGCACACCAAATCCTTTTTGCTTTGGAGCAACAGTGTCTGCAACTGTAATACCAACCACTTCAAACAATGGAATTACCGGAAGTTGGTTGCCTGCTATAAATAATACGGCAACTACAACCTATACTTTTACACCAGATGCAGGTCAATGTGCTACTACTGCAAATTTAACGGTTTTTATTAATCTAGAAATTACCGGAACAACAAATACAAATCCAAATACAGTTTGTAATGCAAGTTCAACCAATTGTGAATATACAGGCCCAATAGCATTTATTAACGAAGTCATGTATATGCCAGGAACTAATTTTAGTGTACTTGGGGGCGATAATACGAATCCAGCTTTTCAGTCATTATACAACAACTCAAATACCGGGCAAGAATGGATAGAGATATATAATCCTAATC
>CAMCJW010000299.1 GCA_945875195.1 Chitinophaga pinensis
GATGGTATAAAAAAGAAATTCACCATAATGGATCACTCATCATTTACAGATGCCCTATGTATGTTCCATTAAACCCTAGTGGGATCCAGAGAATTATACATGAATTTAGTTTTTTAACAAGTTCTGGATTGCTGTTATTAACACTTTTATTTAAAAGAAAATTTTTTAGAATTATCTGTATAGCTCCTCCCTTTCATTTGGGTTTAAATGCGATCCTTATCAAGTTTTTAACTGGTGTTCCTTATGATTACCATGTTCAAGATTTACAGGTTAAGGCAGCCAAAAATCTAAAAATGATTGAGTCGTCTTTGTTAATTGGCATAATGGAAAAGCTTCAGCGATATATTTATAAAAACGCGAATCAAATAAGCACAATTAGCCATTCTATGGCTGATGAAATTAAAAATGACACTTTGAAAGAGATTGTGTATTTTCCAAATTGGGTTGATTGTAACAAATTTTATCCAATTTCAAATACAGATTGGGTCAAGGAAAAATATGGCATTTTGCCCCATAAAAAAATTCTACTTTATGCAGGAAGTGTAGGGAAAAAACAAGGATTAGAACTCCTATTGGATATTACTACTCATTTTAAAGAGGATTCAGAGTTAGTCTTTATCATTTCTGGATCGGGGCCATATTTGGAAGAAATAAAAAGGACGGCAAGTGGCAGAAAATTGAACGCAATTCATTTTTTGAATACAATACCAGAAAACGAATTTAACGCGTTTTTGAACATGGCCGATATTCACTTTATTCCACAAAAAATAGGAACATCTAATTTATTGATGCCAAGTAAGCTGGGTCCTATTTTAGCAACCGATGGCTTGGCTTTGGTTTGTGCAGAAAATAACACAGAATTAAGTCAACTTATCACAAAAAACAAAATGGGTCTAGTTGCTGAAGCCGAAAATAAGGAATCTATTATATCACAAATAAACTATTTCCTTAAAAACGATTGTGCTGAATTAAAAGCAAATGCAAGGAGTTATGCAATAAATAATATCAACAAGGAGAAAGTACTACAAGAGTATTTCCAATCATTCATTTCATAGAAAATTAAGCATTAAATAACAATATGGTAACCATAAAAACCGCTTCATTTCATATTTTCGTGCCCATTGAGATGAAAAAGTGGATACCTAAAATATTGTTTATAGCTATTTTGCTTACAATGGGTAATACTTTTACTTGTTTTGCTCAAGATAGGTTTATAAATAAACCTTGGTTAGTTTCGTATGGCGTTAACCTTATTATAGAGGATGGTAATCAATTTACCGGTTTTGCTAAAAATGAAAAGATCATTTGGAATATAAGTCCTTTTACTTTCTTTTTAGAAAAAAGATTAGCCAAAGGTTTTGCCATACAAGGGGCTATAGGATCAAACATTTATGCCACTAATCAAAAAATAAGTGGATTAACCCTGGAGGTTCCCAGAGATATAATTTATACTGATTTTTTTGGGAAATTCAATTTCAATTCAATTTGGAAAGATACAAGTAGTTTTGACCCATATTTGGGTATAGGACCAGGATATATATTTACAGGTAATGGTGGCGAAGCAACAGGTAATATTTGTTTTGGGTTCAACCAATGGGTAGGAAGAGGTGATTTTGCTATTAGCTTAGAAGGAATTTATAAATTTAAGGTACCATTAATTGAAACTTATACTAAAGACAATATTTTTCAAATAAACTTATCTTTGGTACATTTAATAGAATAAACAAAATTATAAACCCCAATTTACTTAATTACCTACAGCACAAATATTTGTGCACAAATAATTAGGAAATTCTTATTCTAGATTAACATTCTAATTAGCTTATTCTGCTCCATATCCCTACAACCCCTTCAATAATTAAAAAATAGGATAGTTTAATTCTAGCAACCAAAAAATTAATAACTACTAATCATTTAGGCATTTAACATAGCAGGATATTAACAAACAGATAATATAAAATTTAGGTTGTCGAAACTTTTAGTTAAAGTTAAGAACCTATAGTTGTTTATCTAATTGATTGCTTTAAATGGGAAAGAAATTTCACAAAAATTCGGTATATATTTTTTTGCTGAGGTTGATTATTTTATTAGTTGATCTTATAGGGTTAAATCTAATATTATTTACTGTTCAACAAATATGGAAACCAACCTTTTTAGTTAACGATATTCATGGAATAACTAATTGGCTTCACGCCTTTTACAACATTACTTGGATTATTCTTTCTTACTTTTTCCGTACCTATGAAAGTAACTTTGAGATTGGAAAAAACATTCGCAGTTCATTTCAACTATTTGTAATACATTCATTCATCAATGTATCTGCAATATTCCTTTCAGGTATTAAAATTGTTGAACCAAATGTATTAACCATCTATGCAATTTTCGCATTTTCTTTTCTCCCAATATCTCGATTTGTAACCAAGTTTGTTTTAAATAAAATAGACCAATTTATACATTTACGTAAGCGAACTATTTTGATAGGAAATGGCACAATTTACCCCAAATTATATACTTATTTAACCTCAGAAAATTCAGGTTATCGATTGATTAAGAATTTCCCAACACCAAACGGAGAGAGTAAAGATTTTGATAAATTGTTTAATAAAATTATTCAATTTTCTATACAAAATGAAATAAAGGAGATATTCTCAACTGTAAAACCATCGAATTCAAAAACTCACAAAGATTTAATTGCACTTGCAGAAAAAAGCTTTATTAGGTTGCGGTTTGTGTCAAATACTGACATGCATTACCTCTCAAATAGAGAAATCAAAGATGAATCTGAAATTCCATTAACAGCTGATAGTTATGAACCATTGGATGATTTAGACAATAGAATTCGCAAAAGAATTTTTGACGTGTTGGTTAGTTTATTTGTAGTTACTTTTTTATTATCGTGGTTATGGCCAATCATCGCATTATTAATAAAATTAGATTCTAAAGGACCTATTATTTTTAAACAATTGAGAAGTGGAAAAAACAATAAACCATTTTTATGTTTTAAGTTTAGAACCATGATCCCTAATGATGAGCAGGAAACCAAACAGGCTATAAGAAATGATTATAGGTTTACAAAAATTGGTGCCTTTTTGCGCAAAACTAATTTAGATGAATTACCTCAATTTTTTAATGTTTTGTTGGGACAAATGAGCATTATTGGACCAAGACCTCATATGCTTAACCATACTCTGGAATACAGTGAATCTGTTGATTCATTTATGCGCAGACATTTTATAAAACCGGGCATTAGTGGCTGGGCCCAGGTAAATGGACTTAGAGGAAATTTGAATCAAAACTTAATGGAGGAGAGAGTTAAATACGACTTATATTATATTAAAAATTGGAGTATTTGGGTCGATTTTGAAATCTTGTTCAAAACAATTTTGATAACCATATTTGGCGATGAA
>CAMCJW010000300.1 GCA_945875195.1 Chitinophaga pinensis
GATTTGCAGTATTTCTGCCATACTTTCAATCCTTATTTCAAGTCCTTGGATTATCAAACCTAAATATTTATCAACTGCGGTTTTTTATCCTTCCACTAATAATTCAATTTCATCTGCTTTATTAACAGATAGTAGGGTAAAACAAAAAGACCCATTGGAATTTGGTGAGCAAGTTGCTGCGCAGCAATATGTACAAATTTTAGAATCAGATTACCTGAGAGGAAAAGTAATAAACAGGTTCAATTTGTTTGAGCATTATAGGATCGACCCAAACCACAAAGAAAGAAATTACAAAATGGGTAAAATGTATGATAAAAACATTAGTTCCCGAAAAACACCTTATGCCTCTATTGAGGTAAATGTATTGGACGAAGATCCGCAAACGGCGGCAGATGTGGCCAATGGCATTGTGATGATTTTAGACAGTGTAAAAACCGAAGTGCAAAGAAGATTGGCGTTACAAGCTTTAACCATTATAGAAACTGAATACAAAAGAAAAGAAGAGGAGATAAACACCATTAAATTGAGAATGCAAGAGTTGGGTGCCAAAGGTGTTTACAATGTAGAAGAGCAATCTAAAGCCATTACTGAACTAATTGGCAAAAATGGGATGAATGAAAACATCAGAAAGCAGCAAGATAACTTAGCCATGTATGGCGCCGAATCTCAATCATTGTATAGCACCCTTGAGTTACAAGTAGAGCAAATGAATGAGTTAAAAAAGAAATTGGATCAAGCCAAAATTGACGTAGGTGGGAATTTAAGTAATGTGTTTATTTTACAAAACGCATCCGCATCGGAGCGCAAAGCATATCCATTGCGCGCTTTGATAGTTATTGGCTCTGTATTGGGTTCTTTCATTTTAGCTTGCATTGTGTTGTTGTTTGTTGAGAAATTTGGCAAGCAAACAGACGATTTAATCTCCTAATTACATTGAATTTAGAGGCAAAGAAAAAATGGCTCTTGGGGTCGGGCATCGTTTTTATTTTGCTCAATACCCATAGCATTGCCTTTTAATTTTATTTGACTCCCGCCTTGCCAGGCCTAGCCTTAATTGCATTATTGGCAGTATTACGCTTAGATGTTTTAATCATTATTTTGGTGGGTTTGGTACCTATTTCTATTAACATAGAAGATTTGGTGCTAGGCATGGGCATTTCTGTACCCGATGAGCCTTTGATTATTGGCATATTCTTATTGGTAATTTATAAATTTATTATTGATGGAGAGTATGATTTTAGGGTATTTAGGCACCCCATTAGCATTGCCATTCTTATAAATCTATTGTGGATTTTGGTAACGGTACTTACCAGTCAGGAAAAGATTGTGAGTTTAAAATTCTTTTTATCCCGATCATGGTTTTTGGTGGTATTTTATTTTTTATCGGTAGTATTGTTTAAGCAATTTAGCCATATCAAACATTATTTGTGGGCCTATATCATTCCATTAGGGATTGTAATTGTTTTAACACTTATCAAGCACCAAGAAGACGATTTCTCTCAAATTTCATCCTTTGAAGTAATGGCACCTTTTTACATTGCACATGGAATTTATGCCGCAGCAATTGCCTTTTTTATCCCTATTTTGTTGTTGTGGGTATTGAGGGGATTTGCTTTAAAGTTTAACTTTACCACAGTATTACTGGCCACGTTTTTCTTGTTACTCTTTACAGTTGGTTTGATCCTAAGTTATACCCGTGCAGGATGGATTAGTTTGGCCGCAACCGCAGTGTTTGGAATAGCCATGGTATTTAGGTTTCGTATCTGGCATTTGCTGGTGGTATTGGGAGTAGTGGTTGCTATTATAACAGTTAATTTCGACGATATTTTTTACCAGTTATATCAAAACAAACAAAACTCTGCCGAAGGATTTGAGAAGCATTTAGAATCGGTATCGAATGTGCGTAACGATGTTTCCAATTTAGAGCGTGTAAACAGGTGGCAGGCCGCCATCAACATGGTAAAAGAAAGACCCATCTTTGGTTTTGGTCCGGGCGCCTATTCATTTACTTATGCCCCTTACCAAGACCCTGAGTTTAAAACACCCATTACCACAGCCTTTGGCGACCAAGGTCATGCCCACTCCGAATACCTCAATCCGCTCTCAGAAAGTGGCTGGCTGGGGCTAATCTCTTTCCTTGGCATAATCCTAGTTGTGTTCCAGAAAGGTCTTAAATTGGTTTACTACGGCAGAACCATTGAAATAAAAATTTTTAGTGCAGGCATTCTGCTGGGGCTTGTAACTTATTTGGCCCATGGCTTATTAAATAGCTACAGCGAGCAAGATAAGATTGCGGTGTTGCTTTGGGGCTTTATTGCGATGATAACTGCGATGGATTTGTATCATCAACCCATTCGACAATCTCAGGATGATGAGTCCAAATAGAATGAGCTAAGGAGGAGGATTAGGCATGGTTTATACTATTTCCCGGGTTTGGGCAAATGTAGTGACAGGTCGCGACCTGTCATACCCGGTACCACCGAGGTGAAATTATAAGGCACAGCTTTAAGATTGCTAGAATTAGAAGAGCAAAAAATAAAGAAATTTAGAGACGAGATTGAAATCGGAGAAAAAAGTGGCGTGGTGACTAATTTTGATCCCGAAGCAAATTTGGCCAATCTTCACAAAAAGTATTTATGAAAAATGAATACCGCATCTCATCATCTGCAAGAAAGCTGAAGATGGATTTGTTGAAATTGTAAGGGTATTGCCTCAGATGATGGATATTCCTTATCAACTATAAACGAAATAGCATTTCGGTGGCACTGAAAAACAATTGTGAATCATGGAATTTGGGGTCTTCGCAATTATATTCTTGTGGAGCAGAATTCCCATTAACTGTTTACGAAGCAAATAAAATAATGCACATTGCCTTGCCAATTGGCAACAATATTTTAATGGCCAATGATGTTCCTGAAATAATGGGACGAACAAATGAAAATGAGAATAGAAGTAAAATTGTAATTAGTGCAGAAAGCAAAGAAGAAGCTGACAAACTCTTTAACGGCCTTTCAGCAGGAGGACAAATAGAATTCCCTATATCTGATAGTCCTTGGGGTACCTATTTTGGCATGTTTAGAGACAAATATGGCATTGAATGGATGGTGGATTTTGATCCTAATTATAAAGGGTAATTGTAAAGAAAGTATAACAACTGCAATACAAATAAATTTGGCAATGTAGGCAGTCCATTGCTTCAAAGCTACATTAGTGTTTACTTGAAAATTGGTTCTCCGAAACTATATTTGTTTTTAAAAGCCACCAACTTATGGCTTCTAACCTTTATTCATCATTGTAAAACAACACAACTAAAAATGAAATTCGGTAAAACAATAAAGATATTCCTCATTGATGGTGACCCAAATGGACGAATGAGTTGTGAG
>CAMCJW010000301.1 GCA_945875195.1 Chitinophaga pinensis
CTTACGCCTATAAATTGTCGTTCACTTAGTGCTTCAACCAGAGGTAATTTATTCTCGCTAAAGGCCATGATGCCGCTCCAAGTATGGTCTATTTCAAAGTTTGTATCGGGTAAAATAAGCTCCTTCAAATAGGTTTGTAATTGCGCCAATATTTTTTGGTTCGAACCAAAATGCATGGTGTTTTCACCTTCAAAATCAAGGTTTCTACCACCACCAAAAACAATTCTATTTTCAAAATTTTTAAAGTAATAATAACCTTCATCAAAAAAGAAGGTCCCTTTAACTTTTAGGTTAGGAATGGGTTTGGTAACCAAAACCTGACCTCTCCCTGGGTTTAATTCTATATGAGGTAATAAACTTTTTGTAAAAGCATTGGTACAGATGAATATTTTTTGTGCTTTAAAGCTTATTCCATTCACAGCAATCTCCACTGCATCTTTGTTTTCATCAATGGATTTTACTTCGGCACCCGTTAAAATTTTTACACCTAGTTTTTGTGCATATAGCCACAAGCTATTCATCATTTTGCCACTGTCTATGCTACCTTCTACATAATTATAAATAAGTTGAGAGGCATGCTTGGAGAATCCAAATTCTTTGATTTTGTCATTGCAAAGTGAGAATACATTTTTGTTAAACAATGGAAAGAGCAAAGCATTCATTTCATCCATTTGCGAAACAAAACTTTGATCTTCGCCATTTAAAATTATTTCATAACCACCGCAAGCATCATAAGCAATCGCTTCTTCGCCTAGTCTGTTGCGCAATATTTGTAAACCTATGTACCTACTTTGCACCAAATCGAGCAAGGCTTTTTCACCCATTACACTTTTGTCGTACAAGTTTTCACTCAATGAGCCAATACAAGCAAAGCCTGCGTTTTTAGTTGATGCCCCAGTTGGCAATAAGCCTCGTTCCAATACCAATACATTGGCATTGGCATTTTGTTCTATTAACTCGCAGGCAACAGATAAGCCTGTTATACCAGCTCCAATAACAATATAGTCGTAATGAATAAATGATCTTTTTTCCCAGAAGCTGAGCATTTTTTTTATCAGTATTTTTTGGTTCGAACCAAACCAAAGATATGAATTAATTAGTTTAACCCAATGATTGGCTTATCTTTGCACTATTGATTTCTATAATTTAGAAGGAAATCATTGCAGAGGAGGTAGCTTAGATCATTGTTTTTGAGGGCCGTTTCTTTGCCCACAATTATTTATGACAACATTTGATCAGCTCAACCTTGTTGAGCCTATTTTGAAGGCTTTAAAAGCCGAAGGGTATACAACGCCCACACCAATTCAACAACAAGCAATTCCAATTTTATTACAAGGCAGAGACCTCTTAGGTTGCGCCCAAACTGGAACCGGAAAAACTGCTGCTTTTGCTATTCCAATTCTTCAACTTTTATACAATCAGAACCAAAAAACTGAAGGCGGAAGAAAGAAAATTAAAGCATTAATTTTAACCCCAACGCGCGAATTAGCCATCCAAATTGAAGAAAGCTTTGCAGCTTATGGCAAATATACTGGCATCAAGCAAACCGTCATTTTTGGCGGTGTTTCGCAACATAGTCAGGTAGAACGCCTGCACCGTGGCATTGATGTTTTAATAGCCACTCCAGGTAGGTTATTGGATTTAATGCAACAAGGTTATGTGCACCTAAATGAGTTGCAATTTTTTGTTTTAGATGAAGCCGACCGCATGTTAGACATGGGTTTTGTGAATGATGTAAAAAAGGTGATTGCCAAATTACCTAAGAAGCGTCATTCATTGTTCTTCTCAGCTACCATGCCACCTGTTATTCAAAGCTTAGCCGATAGTATTTTGTTTCAACCTACCAAGGTAGAAGTAACTCCCGTATCATCAACTGCCGATACCATTCAACAATCACTTTATTTTGTAAGCAAAGGCGATAAGAAAAAATTGTTGATTCATTTGATCCAAACCGAAAAAATGAACAGCGTTTTGGTTTTTACCAGGACCAAACATGGTGCAGATAGAGTAGTGAAAGACCTTGATAAAGCAGGCATCAGAGCTGCTGCTATCCATGGTAATAAATCGCAAAATGCGCGTCAGAATGCCTTGAGTGATTTTAAAGCTGGTAGAATAAAAGTATTGCTTGCAACAGACATTGCCTCACGTGGAATTGATATTGATGAACTATCGCATGTAATCAATTATGAGTTGCCAAACATTCCAGAAACCTATGTTCACCGCATTGGTAGAACAGGTAGAGCAGGCTTTAACGGCATCGCATTTTCATTCTGCGAAGAAGAAGAATTTGGTGAATTAAAAGACATACAAAAACTCATTGGTAAAAAAATTCCAGTTACAGAAAATCATCCCTTTCCACTAGATGTGCGTTACTCTGAATCGGCGCCGGTTCAAGCCAAACCCAAAAAGCAAATCCCACCTCACAACAGACCATCGTCTCATAAACCTGAACATAAGCCTAAGCGCTTTTGGCGCGGAAGAGATTAATTTAGAAGGGGAGAAGAGGAGAGAGGAGATGTGGAGAGGGAAAAGTCCGGGTGAAAGGAATCCGTAGGGACAAGTCGCGACTTGTCCTTGGGAATTTGATGGAAATGAGGGTTATTAAGAAACGGAGAATGTCTCCTACGCGAAGGCTTCGGCGACCGAAGAGAGATTGATATAGCCCGAAGAATCCGCGCAGGTGGGAATTCGCCGGTTGGTGGACGCCCTCAACCATTTGAGGCAAATCATTCTCTTTCATAAAAGGAAAGGAATATTTTGAATCCTAATTTGGGTTATTGGTAAATGGGTCAAATTGTTTAATTATATCTAATTGCATATAATTTTTCATAATTTTAGTTATTTATATCTAATTGCATATAAATTTCACTTTATTTGTTATTTTTGTATGTAAAAGCATATAAAAATGAGTTTAATTTCAGAGTTTGGTAAAACAAAACGAAAACAATTGAAGCTTACACAAGAGGAATTAGCAATGAAAGCGGGTGTAGCATTAACTGTTATTAGAAAAATTGAACAAGGTAAAGACAACCTTAGTTTGTCGAAAGTAAATCAGGTATTGTTGATGTTTGGTCATGTTTTAGGTCCAGTAAGTGAGAAATAAATATGAGACAGGCGATTATTAAATATAACCATGTTCTAGCAGGTATGCTCAAAGAATTGGATACAGGTGAGTATGAGTTTATATACAGTGATTATTATATTCAAAATTATCAATCCTTTACACAACGTATTGATAATCCACATTCCTTTTTCTCAGTTAGAAATATAGCACTGCTCCCAGTATGCGATAAATACAAAAACGAAACTTCGGATTGGTTAAATTCATATAGGCTCCACCAATAACCATATACTCCACTATAAGTAAATATACCTTCCTCG
>CAMCJW010000302.1 GCA_945875195.1 Chitinophaga pinensis
TGCTTGTATCCAAATGAAACTCACCCCGGAAGAAGCAATCAATGCAGCAACAATAAATGGAGCAGCTGCCCTAGAAATGAGCCATGAAATTGGATCAATCACCAGGGGTAAGGTAGCTAATGTTATTGTTACCAAACCAATGAATAGCTTAGCTATTATACCCTATCATTTTGGGGTCGACCAAATTGAGTCTTGTATTGTCAGGGGACAAATTTTTAAAGACTTATAATTTGGATCGAACCTAAATTTATTTGCCACCTAATTTTTCCAAAGAAATCATTCTAATAAATTCTTCCCTGGTTTTCATATCTAGGAACTTGCCACTGTAATCTGCAGTAACGGTACTGCTGGTTACATCTTGCACTCCACGCATGGCCACACACATGTGATCTGCTTCAATAATAACAGCTACATCATTTGTGTTTAAAGCCTCTTTGAGCATGTTTAGTATTTGAACAGTCATTCTTTCTTGAACCTGTGGACGTTGGGCAAAGTAGCGAACAATTCTGTTTAACTTTGATAAGCCAACTACTTTGCCATTTGGAATATAAGCCACATGTGCTTTTCCAACGATGGGCACAAAATGGTGCTCGCAAACACTATGGAAAGAAATATTTTTCTCTACCAACATGTTTTTATAGTTGTACTTGTTTTCAAACAATTTGGCAACAGGCATGTTTTTTGGGTCGAGCCCTTTAAACATTTCTGTTACATACATCTTTGCTACTCTATTTGGCGTTCCTTTTAATGAATCGTCATTTAAGTCTAGACCAAGAATGAGCATAATTTCCTTGAAATGTTTTTGAATCAATTCAATTTTTAACTCATCATCCAACGCAAAAGCATCTTCGCGTATTGGTGTTTCCATTGAAAACCCTGCGTGGTCATCACCATAATCTGGTGCGCCAAGGTCTTTAATTTCCGTTGTATTCAACGAAGTTTCTTTCTGTTTCATATAGTGTAATCTTTAATTTTAAGTTTTCGGGCAATTGTTCTCTAATTTTATTCCATATTACAATTGCTATGTTTTCGCAGGTTGGATTTATTTCTTTAAATTCAACGCAGTCAAGATTTAAATTTTTATGGTCGAACCTATTCTCTATTTCAGTTTTAATAATTTTGCCTAACCATTTCATGTCAATTAAGTAACCAGAAATGGGATCTATTTGGCCAGCAACTGCAACAATTAAATCATAATTATGTCCATGATAATTTGCATTGTTACACAAACCAAAATATTCCTCATTTTCTTGCTCAGTCCATTCAGGAACATTTAATCTGTGTGCAGCGTTGAAATGAGCTTTTCTCGAAACGGTTATCTCCATAAGTTTTCAAATTTAATCAATATTAACTAAACTGAGTTTATAATTCAGTTTTAATTTTTACCTGATTGTTTAACATATTAAATAAAAATTTAAACAAAATGTTTTGATTTTATTGAAAATAGTTAAAAATAAAAAAATATTTATTGCATTGATGTTGGCCAACTATCCCCTTGAAAATTCAATTGTTTGAGTTATTATGGTATTAAATAATTGGTTATTTCAATAAATATTGTATTGGAATTCAAGTATTTGTATTTTGTTTAGCCTTTTAGTGGTTTTATTAAACAAAAAAGATTGCTATTGTCATTTTTTTCAATTTACCTTTGTTAAACATTTCAGATAAATAATTAAACAAAATGACTTCAATAGAATTCAAAAACAGGATACAGAAAGAGGCAAAACCATTAAGGCATTATGCTTATCAGTTAACGCGCAATGTTGAAGACACCAATGATCTTCTACAAGAAACAATGTTGAAAGCTCTAACTTATCAAGATAAATTTGAAAGCGGTACCAACTTGAAAGGCTGGTTATATACCATCATGAAAAACTCTTTCATCAATAATTACCGCAGAATGGTTAAGCGCAATACCTTTATCGACCAAACTGATAACGATTATTATTTAGACAGTGTTTCTACTTTGGTGAAAAATGAAGGTGAGCAAAAGTTTATGCAGCGTGATATTGAAAACGCAATAGCAAGTATGCCTTTGAGTTTGCAAAAACCATTTACCATGAATGTGAAAGGGTTTAAATACCACGAAATTGCTGCCATTCTAAATATTCCTATTGGTACTGTTAAAACCAGGATTTTTGTTGCAAGACGAATATTGAGAACTAGCCTGGCCGTATATGGCAAATTATACGGATACAACAGAGAGTTAGAAGTAGCATAAAATCTTTTTTTATTATTTTAAAAGCAATTTGATTTCAAATTGCTTTTTTTTTAATATTTATTTTATCAAATTGCGATTGAACAAGCAATAAGGATATTATTATGATGAACATGAAGAAAAGTATTTTAATGATTGCATTTGCATTGGCCTTCGCTAACGCTTTTGCGCAATTTGGGACTTTTAAGAAAAAGGAAGACATTGAGAAATTTAAAGATACACGTTTAGTTGTAGTGCTTTTTCAAGATAGTGCTTACAGCGCTTCCATAATTGCTGCCGTTGAGCGCTATTGGACGTTTACCGGTTTTGAATTTGCAGAAGACACTGCATTGTACCGCTACAAAAAAGGTGATTTCGCTTTTATGTATTTTAGTAAATCTAAAGGTTCAAAAATAAAAGCCAGGGTTGCAAGCTCAGAAGAAGACATGAATGCTTTTGTCATTACCAAAAAATTTAGCCGCAGAATAGTACCAGAAAATTTATTGGTCTACGGATTTTGTGGCAATAGAATTGATACAAATGATTGGGAAACTGAATCAACAAGAGCCGTTCAACTCATGAATAATTATTTAAATTTTGCTGTTCAAGCAAAAAGTAACAGTGAAATTAGCCCTAGCAGCATGATGAGTAAATACCCCAGTGACAAAGCACAATTAGTTGATAAAAAACTCTTAATAGAGGAGAAACAACTAGAGCTCAAAGGAAAAGAAGATGCGCCATCTTTATTTGATGGCGATGTGGAAGAGGTAGATATTGAGGAGATTCAAAAAGCCATTAAGTGGCAAGACAATGGCCTAGCTTATTACTATTATTCCAAAGATGAAAAGTTCTGTAACAAACTTGTGCTAAGCGCAGCCAACAGTGAGTTGATGTATTTTACCAACGAATCTCCTGAAAAGTGTAAATGTAATGCAGGTAATTTAAAAGCCTTAAAGGATATTAAAGTAAAGGCTATTAAAGCTGGGCAATAGATTATTCTAAGCCCCAGCAATCATACAAGGTGTTAATATATACATTTTCCTCACTTTCCATTTTCTCATCGGCCATAACTACCTTCATGGCAAACTCTAGGAGTTTATTTCTTTCATGTATGGATGATATTTTAAAAAATTGTTGTGCTGTTTCTGTAAAGTGGTTTAACCTTTCATCTGCCG
>CAMCJW010000303.1 GCA_945875195.1 Chitinophaga pinensis
ATCTACATTGGCAGACGTTGGTGGATTGGCTGAATTGAAAGCTAAAATGGAAGGCAAATAAAGATTCCTAAAAAACGAAAGCCCTCAAATACAAATGTATTTGGGGGCTTTTTTTTGCTTTTTTTTTAAATCGTAAATAAAATATATACATTTGTATCGTAAATATATATTATACTTATGTCAACCTTCACAAGCAACCTTCCCGATGATCTTCTCATGCGTTTAGCAGAAACAGCCAAAGCGTTGGCATTGCCTAAAAATAAATTAATAGAAAAAGCATTGTCTATATATTTAGATCAAATAACCCGGGCAGAATATGTAAAAAGTTACACGCAAATGAATGAAGATGCAGACATTCTTATGGCTGCAGAGGAAGGAATGGCCGCCTATTGTGAACAATTACACCGAGCAGATGAAACAAGGTGAAATTTGGTATGCAAACCTTAACCCAACTGAGGGGAGCGAACAGGCTGGATTTAGGCCTGTGCTTATTTTAAGTGGGAATTTAGCAAACACATATGCGCCTGTTTTGGTTTGTTGCCCCTTAACCACCAAATTAAAAAATTACAAAGGCAACCCCATATTGGTGCCTGACTTGGCAAATGGTTTAAAAGAAACTTCCGAAGTAATGGTTATTCATGTAAGAAGCATTGCTAAAAGCCGACTCAAATCATATATTGGTTTGGTTTCAGCCGAGGTTATTGTTCAAATGAAGAAAACCTTAAACGACTTGTTAAATTTTTAAATATTATTTAACAGCTAAGTTCATTAAGTTATTTGATAAAGTTATCTTTTAAAAATATTTTACCTTGTTCATAAATTTGAAACAGGGAGGTTCGTTCAGCAGGTTGTTTAATTGCAGATACCAACAACCTAAGTTACCGATCTTATTTACTGGATATTTTTAGTTTAATTTTCATAAATTGCAATCTATAAAACTATATGAAATGAATTATTGGTTAGTAAAATCAGAGCCTTTTAAATATAGCTGGGAGCAATTTGTTGCGGATGGAAAAACATTTTGGGATGGAGTAAGAAATTACCAAGCTAGAAATAATTTAAGGGATATGAAGAAGGGCGACCTGGTATTGTGGTACCATAGCAATGAAGGTATGGAAGTGGTTGGAATTGCAAAGGTGGTAAAGGAAGCTTACCAAGACCCTACAACAGAAGAAAAAGCATGGTTGGCGGTGGATTTGAAGCCTTTTAAGAAATTAAAAAAGTCGGTAACCCTAGAGCAAATAAAGGCTGATCCAAGACTTCAAAACATAGGATTGGTGAGGCAAGGACGGCTTTCGGTTCAAGGATTAAAAGCGGAAGAATTTGATGCCATTCTTGATTTAGCAAGTGTATAAATTGGCCATTTTCAATAAAGGATTTGGTGCGATTTTGGGAATTATTGTCAAATATTAAAAATTTCGCCATATTTGAAGCGAAAACTAGCCATTAAACGATTGAAATAATCAATGAACGCAAGAATCATTTTAGAAAAAAAGCAGCTCGATATAACCCTCGATCGTTTGTGTTTTGAACTGATTGAACGTTTAGGTGACTTTAAAAACATTGCCTTAATTGGTATGCAGCCCCGTGGCATATTTTTGAGCCGCAGAATTAAGGAAAAACTCATACACATTATTGGCAAACAACCATTTGATTATGGTGAATTGGACATCTCTTTTTACCGCGACGATTTTAGAAGAGGCAATGAGCAAATTGTGCCCAGTGAATTAAAAATTGACTTTACCATACAAGACAAGAACATTGTATTAATAGATGATGTGTTATACACTGGCAGAAGTATTAGATCTGCCTTAGATGCCCTTACCGATTTTGGAAGGCCAGCCAGAGTTGAATTATTGGTTTTAGTGGATAGAAAATATAGTAGAGATTTACCTATACAACCCAATTATGTTGGTATAAAAGTAGATACCCGAGCAAATGATAAAGTTAAAGTTGATTGGAAAGAAAACGGCAAAAAAGACGCTGTTCACATAGTAACAAACGATTAGGTTCAAGCCAATGAAATTAAATACCACCCCATGAAAGCGCAAAGTAACACATGAAAAAATTTTCGCAAAGGCATTTACTCGGCATCAAAGATATCACAGCAAATGATATTCAATTGGTATTTGAAACGGCAGATAATTTTAAATCCATCATTAACCGGCCCATTAAAAAAGTTCCTAGCCTTCGTGACGTTACCATTGCAAATGTTTTTTTTGAAAATTCTACCAGAACACGCATTTCTTTTGAATTGGCTCAAAAGCGCTTAAGTGCTGATATTGTTAACTTCTCAGCCTCTTCTTCTTCTGTATCAAAAGGTGAAACATTGGTTGACACGGTAAACAATATATTGGCCATGAAAGTGGATATGGTTGTTATGCGTCATCCTGCTCCTGGAGCTTGTCAGTTTTTAGCAAAGCATGTTAAGGCACAAATCATCAATGCAGGTGATGGAACACACGAACACCCTACACAAGCCTTGTTAGATGCCTATTCAATTAGGGAAAAACTTGGTGGTGTAAAAGGAAAAAAGGTTGTGATAGTTGGAGATATTACCCATTCAAGGGTTGCCTTATCAAACATTATTTGCTTAAAAAAATTGGGTGCTGAAGTAATGGTTTGTGGTCCTACCACCTTGATACCAAAATACATTACCTCTTTAGGAGTTAAGGTTGAACACAACTTAATGAACGCGCTTGAATGGTGCGATGTAGCCAATATGTTGCGCATTCAATTAGAACGTCAGGATATTAAATACTTTCCCTCTTTAAGAGAATATAGCATGTTGTATGGATTGGATAAAGATCGATTAAACTCATTGAGTAAGGAAATTGTGATTATGCACCCTGGGCCAATTAACCGTGGAGTAGAAATAACCAGTGATGTGGCAGATTCTAAACATGCAATTATTTTGGATCAAGTAGAAAACGGTGTAGCAACAAGAATGGCCATTATGTTCCTACTTGCGGGTGTATCTGAATTGGAAAGGCTTGTTCAAACAGAACGGCTTGTTGCTTGTATGCCTGAGGTTTTGGTGCGAGTAAGCTTTTTGAAAAAAAATTAATTAACAAAAAGGATAAGCCTTGCATGAGAAATCACCCAGAGGAATACATCATTGAAAATAGCAACTTTTCTCAACTAAACTTAGAGGTTCTTTCTACCCATGCTGGCGGCGTAAAACCAATAACAAGATTTGATTTTATAGAACTTGTGCCACCATATATCAACCTCAACCACGGGTTGTTTGTAGCTTCAAATTCCTTGTTGGAATTCAATGAGGTGAGGGTGGTACAATTGGATAATTCTATAATTGTTACATGTGGCTGTTTAGCCAAGAAAGACCAACTGTGTTTGCATCAACTGCA
>CAMCJW010000304.1 GCA_945875195.1 Chitinophaga pinensis
GAGTGTATGAATAAATGATGCAAGTGATTGCATTTGTTTTCCGCTCAAGGCATTCTGCCATGCAATCATTCCTTTAGCAGGTACACCGTATTTGAGGGTTTTAAAGATTGACTTTACATCGCCTCCATGAATCCAGTAATTATCAGTAAGGTTAGGCCCAACTAAACCACCACCATCGGCTAAATGACAAACAGCACATTTTTCTTGAAAGATAACAGCACCCTCATCAATATCTTTTTTACTCGTTAAAAGCACCACTGAGTTTTCATCAATTGCGTTACCAGATTTTTTAAGATAGGCATCAACCTCAGCTTTTGATTCGGCTATAGCATTAGTGTATTCGGCTGCTTGCAAACTGCCAATTTTAAAAACATGGTAATTCAAAAGATAGAGAACTGCCGCAGCTATGGTGATATAAAAAATAAAATTATACCAAGGCGGCGTTGGATTATCTAATTCTTTGATGCCATCAAAATCTTCTTCTAAAATCAATTCACCTTCTGACTTTTCTGTTTTTAAAGCAGCAAATTTCTCCCACCAACTAATTTGAACTTTGCCATCTTCTGCTACACGCAGCTTTTGAACAGCATTGGTTAATGAGCCTAAAAGAAAAACAACAAATAATAATAAAATTGCGTTCACAGCAATTAATATACTTGTTAAACCAATTCCGGTATTTGCACTTGTAACATCAGCGGTTTGTGCCGATAGGGTGCCAGCCATTAACAATATGGCTGAGAATGTAAATAATTTATGCTTCATGATATAAATTTTTTAATTTTCAAATGGTTTTTGCGCCATGTCCTTGATGTAATTCTTATCGGCTTTCAATACCCAATAAAGTACTCCTACAAAAAATGTCATGAATACGATGAGTGAAAAAATCAGGTAACCTGATTGTATTCCAACCATACTTTGAATATGTTGTCTGAACATGGTTTTGTTTATTTATTTGCGGTACGACTCAATTTAATATCGGTTCCCATTCTTTGCAAATAGGCAATCATGGCAATTACCTCGGTATTTGCATCCACTTGATAACCTTCTTTACTAAGGCCATCAGCAATTTTATTTGCTTGTTTTTGCAAATCCGCCTCAGCAATATTTTCAAAGCCCACTTCGTAAGGAACACCCAAGGTTCTCATAGCATTAATTTTATCAGCAGTATTTGATGAGTTCAATACATTTTCTTCTAACCAAGGATATGCGGGCATAATAGAACCTGGCGACATGGAGCGGGGATCTCTCATATGACTTAAGTGCCAACTATCAGGATATTTGCCGCCAATGCGCATTAAATCTGGCCCAGTACGTTTTGAACCCCACAAGAAGGGATGGTCATAAACATATTCACCCGCTTTTGAATATTCACCATAGCGCTCTGTTTCGCTGCGAAATGGACGTATCATTTGCGAATGGCAACTTACACAACCTTCACGAATGTAAATATCTCTTCCTTGTAATTCGAGCGGCGTATATGGCTTAACACTTGTTATAGTGGCTATATTAGATTTGATGGTTAGCATTGGAATAATTTCTACCATACCGCCAATTAAAATTGCTACTACAACCAATACCATAAAGGTTACTGGTTTGCGTTCAAACACTTTATGCCAATGTGAATGTGACCCGTGAGACACAAAATTCTTATCTAATGCAGGTGCAGATGCAGCCTCATTGGCAATTAGTTTTCCACTGGCAGCAGTTTTCATTAAATTATAAATCATCACAAACAAACCACCTAAAAATAAAGTTCCACCAATTGAACGCATGATGTGCATTGGTATCACCTGAAGGGTAGTTTCTAAGAAGTTTGGATATTTCAACATTCCTTCTGGCAAAAATTCTTTCCACATCATTCCTTGAGTGAAACCAGCCCAATACATAGGAATTGCATAGAATAGGATACCTAAAGTAGAAATCCAAAAATGGGTATTTGCCAATGATTTAGAATACAATTGGGTACCATAAATTCTTGGTACTAACCAATAGAATATACCAAAGGTCATTAAACCATTCCACCCCAAAGCGCCAGTATGAACGTGGGCTACAATCCAGTCTGTGAAATGTGCAATTGCATTCACACTTTTTAAACTCAACAAAGGACCCTCAAATGTAGCCATACCATAAGCAGTTACGCCCACAGCAAAGAATTTCAATACAGGTTCATCTCTTACCTTATCCCAAGCACCTCGTAAAGTCAATAATCCGTTGATCATACCACCCCAGGATGGCGCTATAAGCATAATAGAAAATACAACACCTAATGATTGGGCCCAATCTGGCAAACTAGAGTATAATAAGTGATGCGGACCAGCCCAAATGTACAAGAAAATTAATGTCCAAAAGTGTACAATAGACAATTTGTAGGAATATACTGGACGGTTAACTGCCTTTGGTAAATAATAATACATCATCCCTAAATAAGGTGTAGTTAAGAAAAATGCCACAGCATTGTGACCATACCACCATTGCACCAAGGCATCTTGAACACCTGCGTATAACATATAACTTTTTGTCCAGCTAATTGGCAATTCAAATGAATTCACAATATGTAATACGGCAACGGTTATAAAAGTAGCCAAGTAAAACCAAATGGCAACATACATGTGGCGCTCTCTTCGTTTAATAATGGTACCAATCATGTTAACTCCAAAAGATACCCAAACCAAGGCAATAGCTATGTCAATAGGCCATTCTAATTCGGCGTACTCCTTTGAGGTAGTCATGCCTAAAGGCAAGGTAATGGCAGCAGCTAAAATAATTAATTGCCATCCCCAAAAATGAAAGCTACTCAAGAAATCACTAAAGAGCCTTGCCTTACATAAACGTTGAAGGGAGTAATAAATACCTGCGAACATGGCATTTCCTACAAAGGCAAAAATAACAGCATTTGTATGCAGAGGTCTAATTCTACCAAATGAAAGATAAGGCAGGTTCATGTTCAAGGCGGGGTAATAGAGTTCAATCGCGGCGATTAAACCTACCAACATACCCACCACGCCAAAAACAACTGAGGCGATGATGAAATTCCGGATAATCCGGTTATCGTAGTTAAAGTTTTCTACTTGCATAGGGTTTTAGTTTTAATATCGGATTCAAAATTACCTTCCAGAAATTACCAGAATAGGACAATCCTTACCTTTTTGAATGATTTTTATCAGTTAAATTCATTCCACTATTTCTCTTTACTTTCAGTTTCATTTATAAGAGGTTTATCCTCAAACAAAATCCTAACAGATGGTGTATAATCATCATCCATTTGCCCGCTTTTAACCGTCCAGATAAATGCAATTAAAAAGCCTAAAGCCATTACTAAACTTACACCTATG
>CAMCJW010000305.1 GCA_945875195.1 Chitinophaga pinensis
AAGCGTATGTTTCGCAGGTGCATGAGTTGGAGCTAAAAACATCTTACCTTGATTTAGATTTGGATCAAACCGAAAAAAATTTGGTTAGATGCCCCGACCAAGAAATGGCAAAAAAAATGATTGCATTGATTGAGCATGCAAAGGCTGAAGGCGATACTTTAGGAGGAGTTATTAGCTGTGTGATAAAAAATGTACCTGTAGGTTTGGGTGAGCCAGTTTTTGATAAATTGAATGCAGATTTGGCAAAGGCTATGTTTAGTATTAATGCGGTAAAAGGTTTTGATTTAGGGTCTGGTTTTGGTGGTTTAAACTTAAAGGGCTCTGAACACAATGATGCTTTTACCAAAGTTGGCGATAAAATTGTTACAAAAACAAACAACAGTGGAGGAATTCAAGGAGGGATATCGAATGGGGAAGATATTTATTTTAGGGTAGGTTTTAAGCCTGTTGCCTCCATTTCAATTGCACAAGAAAGCCTTGATATGAGTCACGAATCGGTCAAATTTACCACAGAAGGAAGGCACGATCCATGTGTATTACCTCGCGCTGTTCCCATTGTTGAGGCTATGGCAGCCTTGGTTTTGGTTGATCACTATTTGAGGAATTGTTCGGTAAAAGTGCAACCTTTTATGTAAGTTTGCTGATTGTAAGATTAACTAAATCTTATTAACAGCAAGCATGAAAAAAAATATCATTATATTCTTCTTAGTTTCCTTAGTTGCCTTTTCTAAAGCTCAAACTATCATACCATGTATTTCGGATGAATTGTATTTGGAGGCATTAAAAAAGAATCCTAATTTAAACTTGGAGGAGGACAGGAGCAATGCAGCAATTGCATACATGACTAATTTTCCCGATTTGCAAAAAAAGGCTACAATTAGAATTATCCCTGTTGTTTTTCATGTAATTCATAAAAATGGGTTAGAAAATATTTCAATTACTCAGTTAAATGATGCCTTGCGTGTTTTGAACGAAGATTTTAGGAAAAAGGCTGGAACTAATGGTGGCAGTAGTACTGATCCTTTGGCAACAGATATGCTTGTTGAATTTAGGTTAGCGCAGTATGACCCAAATGGAGCGCCAACAAATGGTGTTAACAGAATATACAATGTTGGTACAGATGATGCGCGCGATGCACAAAAAGCTTTGAGTTATTGGGATGCAAAAAAGTACTTTAACATATGGGTGGTCAATTCAATTCAGAATTCGTCGGGAGATCCTCTGAGCATGGTTTTAGGCTATGCACAGTTTCCAACTCAAATTAATTCAAATACTAAAACTGATGGCGTGATGTGCCGTTCTGATCAAATGGGGTTAATTGAAACCTCTAATGTATCACAAGCAGGAAGAACCTTAACCCATGAAGCAGGTCATTTGCTTGGTTTATACCACCCCTTTCAAGGTGGATGTACAGGTGGCACAAGCAGCAGTTGTTTAAGTTTTGGTGATCAAGTTTGCGATACACCGCCGGTTTCAACTGCAACTACTGGTTGCCCAACTAGCAGAAATTCTTGTACCAATGATTCTCCCAATCTCCCTGATTTGGTTAAAAATTTTATGGATTATGCCGATGGTAATTGTATGAATATGTACACCAATGGTCAAAAAACAAGGGTTGATAATGCTTTAGCAACATTGAGACCGCTTGTTATTAGCACAGCTAATTTAACCGCGGCAGGTTTGAATGCAGACGGTTCTTATATACCATTGCCTGCTGCAACCATTAAAGCACCTTATTCATATGGTTTCAATGTGGCTAGTTTAGCAGGTACTGGTTGGACTACTGAAAACTATATGAGTCCCGGCGATAGTGGCTGGCAAGTTAATAATACCATTGGCGCTGTGGGTTCAGGAACAATGGCGGCTATGAATTTAAAAAACTGGAGAACCAATATGCGCAATGCTTTTGTTACTCCTTCAATAGACATTTCTACTCTTGCCAGTCCTACGTTAAGTTTTTATCTAGCTTATGCAAAAAGATCGACTGCCAGTAACGATAAAGTGAGAATTTATATATCCAGCAGCTTTGGTAGGTCTGAAACATTAGTGAGAACAATACTAGCAAGTGAAATGGAAACGGGAGCTATACAAACAACTTCATTTGTTCCAAATGCTTCGGAGTGGAAGAAATTCAATATTGATTTGTCTGCTTACAACAGTTATACTAATTGCAAAATCAGATTTGAATTACAATCATTAAGGGGAAATAATATTTACATCGATGAGTTTTCAATTGGTCAGCCAACGGGGGTATCTGAGATGTTGAAAAAAGAAATGGATTTCACCTTGTTTCCTAATCCAAGCAATGAAAAGTCGAGTATTTCTTTCAATATTGCCGAACCAAGCAATTTGGAAATCAATTTAATGGACCTGCAAGGCAAGATTTTAAGGACCTTGGCAGAAGGAGCATTTTTAAGTGGAAAACATGCTATTAATTTTGAAGTAAAAGGCATGCAATCAGGCATATACTTAATTGAAGTGAAAACAGAATCAGGTAGGTTTGTTCACAAGATGTTGGTAGAATAAAATAC
Organism: Chitinophaga pinensis; assembly: GCA_945875195.1. Lineage (GTDB taxonomy): Bacteria > Bacteroidota > Bacteroidia > UKL13-3 > UKL13-3 > B1. Next base: position 2,532 of record CAMCJW010000305.1, read on the forward strand.
AGTAAACTGGATAAAAAGCTGCCCAACGGCGGCTTTTTGTTTTTTTTAACAAGAGTATTTTGCATATTGTGCCCGAAAATATTTGAGTTTTTAGGATAGTCTAGAGATTTTAGATAAATTAAGATAGGAGATAGATGAGTAAGAATTTAGTAATAGTGGAGTCGCCAGCAAAGGCAAAAACCATCGAGAAATTTCTTGGTAGTGATTATACTGTAAAAAGTTGTTTTGGTCATATAAGAGATCTGGCAAAGGGAGATGATGCCATCAATGTTAAAGGTGATTTTTCTCCTCGTTATGAGGTAAGTGAAGATAAGAAGGCCATAGTAGCAGAACTAAAGAAGTTAGCCAAGGAAGCCGATATGGTTTGGTTAGCTTCCGATGAGGACCGCGAGGGAGAGGCCATTAGTTGGCACTTGAGCGAGGTTTTGAACCTCAAAGAATCGAATACTAAAAGAATTGTATTTCATGAAATTACAAAGCCTGCTATTTTAAAAGCAATAGACAACCCAAGAGGCATAAATAAGAACCTAGTGGATGCCCAACAAGCAAGAAGAGTTTTAGATAGATTGGTGGGCTTTGAATTGTCTCCGGTACTTTGGAAAAAGGTTAAATCAAATTTAAGTGCAGGAAGGGTTCAATCTGTGGCAGTAAGGCTAATAGTGGATAGGGAAAGAGAAATCAACCAATTTACTTATTCATCAGCATTTAGGGTAATAGCTAGGTTTAATGTGGGTGGTAAGCAAATGGAAGCTGAATTGGGCAAGCGATTTGAGACAGA
>CAMCJW010000306.1 GCA_945875195.1 Chitinophaga pinensis
CTTGGCTTTGAAAACCTTAAATCACTTTTTAAATTTATGGGTATTTTAACCATAGTGATGCTCATTATTTATGGTATTATGCTCATTGGTATTGTTGGGTTTTTAGCTATTTTTAAAATGTAAAAGCACTTTTATTTAAACCACAATCGCTGCATATCCATTTTTTCTTCGGCTACAAACAAACTGCAAAAATAAAGGCCCTTGGTTGAGAAGCCATGTTCAAATACCACTTCATTGATGGTTTTGTCTAAGGCAATAGTTAAACTCTTTACGATTCTGCCCTGCAAATCTGTGATGATTAATCGTCCAGTAAAACCGGGTTTTGGATTTGGCATATAAACACTTAAGGTTAGTGTTTCATCAATAGGATTTGGACTAACAGGCAAGAGTTGCATTTTATTGCTGATTGCGTCCTTTTCTAAAACACCCGTAGCAGGCACTCCCGCTACTTTTACATACTTTTCCATAGAGAATAAACTCTCGGTTCCTGCAGCATCCATGGTGGCAACACTTACAAAATAAAAGCTATCCTTTTTAACATGGTAGGTTTTTAAATCAGCTTGATTTTGTAAGGTAAATATCGTGTCAAATGTATTTCCTCTTCCTCGAAAACCAATTCTATAGGCATACTTAGCTTGTGGATTTGTAAGCTTCACTGAGAGTCCATTGCCATCATTGATGAGCTCAAATTCAGGTGGGTCTTGTGGCCCAATAGCCAACATGGCAGTTGTAATACCATTGATCTGAACATTTCTTTTGAGGTAACTGGTACTCACAAAAAGTGAATCAAATATTCCATCGCCATTCAGGTCTTTTCCTAATACATCACGTGTGCTATGTTGCCTGTCTAAATAACCTGGAGCTGTGGCATTGGCATCGCCGTGCTCGTTGGCGCTAGTAAATCTTATGGCTGCATAACCTTGCTGCCTAAAAGGAATATGATCGCCACCGCGACCAATTCTGTCTTCTGCATTCATGATTTGAATATTGGTTTTAACAGACATTTCCGCTAATAGCTCCTCCTCAAATGAAAGTTTGGTATACCTAGCTAAACCCTTGGGCATAGAATAATTGGCACCTGAAGAGAATATTCTAACTTGTAAGCTATCAATTTCATTTTCGCCAGGACAACCTGGAGGAGAAGCAGTTTTGCCGCAAATAATGCCACCAATAACATCGTTATTTAAAACAGCCCTGATGGGAAGGGCGTTTGTTTTGGCATAAACAGCAAATGCGTTAGCTCCATCTAAGCCTTGTTCCTCAGCGGTGGTGAGCATAAATACCAAAGTTCTTTGGAAGGTATGCTTACTTAAAACCCTTGCCAATTCTAACACTAAAGCTACTCCGCTCCCATTGTCTTCCATGCCTCTGGCTTCGCAGGCTGTATCACAAGAACTTTCACACCTGCTATCGTAGTGGGCTTCAATAAGGATAAAACCTTTTTGAGAAGTATCTGTACCCGGCAATATACCCAAAACATTTTTATGGGTATTCATGTTGCAAATCATTTTGTCGAATTGAAAAAATCCTGTGATGAAGGCTGGATTATATTGTTTCATTTTATTGAACTGAGCCAAGGCCCAGTTTCTTGCAGCACCAATGCCGTTGCTTACCGCCAAGGTATCTGATCCCGAATTTCTATTTTTAAATTGGTTCAAACCGAATAAATATTGCAACAAAGAATCTGAGGAAGTTTGAGTAAGCAAATTTTGTTTAATGGCAGCTTTAGATGAGTTGGGTTGACCCGAATAAAATTGCGATGGATTGTATTGACCTTTTAAAACTGGCAACATTAGCGGCTCCGACAAGCGTAAGTTGGTTTGAGCCGAAAGCGAAGAGCCTAGGGCCAATAACCAAGATACAAATATTAAACGAACTGCATTTTTCATTAGCTTGAGATTAATAATAAATTTTATTTGTGGCATTTAAAGCTCTATTCAAGAAAATCAAATGTAATAAAACCTATCGTTTTTTAATTAAAAATTGTATTGAAAGATTGAATAAACTTTAATTAAATATTTCAGTAATTAAAAGCTTTTTTGCCTAACTAAATTTGGTATTTTTTACTCTATAATAATTAATTGCTTAAATTTGTAATATGCGTTTTCGTTCACCAGATTTACAAACCGAGTTTACCTTTAAAACCAGCAGAAGTGGTGGTGCTGGAGGGCAACATGTAAACAAAGTAGAAACCAAGGTTCAGCTATCATTTGATATTAAGTTATCTCAATTGTTAACAGATATAGAAAAGGAATTGTTGCTTCATAAACTTAGTAAATACATTACCTTAGATGGCGTTTTGCAGGTTAGCTCGCAAGATGGAAGGAGCCAGCATACCAATAAATTGGATGCCTTGCGTAAAACCTACAAATTACTCAACAAGTGTTTTGAGATTCGCAAAAAGCGAAAACCTAGCTCACCCACCAAGGCTTCATTGGCAAAACGTAAGGTAAGTAAACAACGCAATAGCGAAGTGAAGCGATTGCGAGGTAAGCAAGATTTGGAGTGAACCAATCAATAAGCAGGTTTAAATTTGTGTTATGATTGTAAAATATCCAAAATACAAATTGCCTTTAATTGGTAATTACAAGTTTTTTAGTTTCCTGAAAATTGGCTCCATTGATTCTGAGAAAATACACTCCCGCGGGGATGCCATTTAGTTTTAATTTTAAATTGGTTTCCATTGGAGAAAGGTGCTGTGTTACCAATTGCTTTCCTTCCATGGATATTAGCTCAATGAATAGTTTTTCGTTGCTTCCTTTTCCAAATTCTATGGTAAGTTGATCTTTGGCTGGATTTGGATAAACTTCAAAAGAATTATTATTGTTTGTAGGTTCATTTATTGATGTTAATCCATTAACTTTAAAACTCAAATACCTTGTAGCACTCAACTTCACAGGACAAGCTCTGTCACTAGAAACTAAGCGCAATAGGTATGGCTCTGCTCTTGCTGCCCCAAAACTTGGAGTCCAACAAAATTGTATACTGTCCTTTTTTGGTCCAGTTACACCTCTATTCAATGTGTCATATAAATAAGTAATTTTAGCACCAGCTTTAAACAACTCACTCGTTGAATTCCAACTAATGTCTGTTGTATCGCTTCCAGAGGTATTGTCCCAAGCAGTTAGGATCAAGCACAATGGCTTTCCAAAGCTCAAGTTAAATGAATAAGTTGGCTGGGGCGTAGTTAAAATCCCTACAGAATCATAGGTTCTTAACACCGGCGGATTATTTGCAGGACAAAGCAATGTTTGAATAGAAATGTCTCTTGTAACCTCTCCTAC
>CAMCJW010000307.1 GCA_945875195.1 Chitinophaga pinensis
GTTTTTACGATGGTGCATCAAAAATAAACAAACATTACAGAGATCTTTTACATAAACAAAATCCCTCATTTGCTCGCCATCTTTGAACTCGGGCTTATGACTTTCAAACAAATTTACCTCACCTTTTTGTTTTATTTGATAGTAAGCATGCATGATAACACTTGCCATGCGGCCTTTGTGGTATTCATTCGGACCATATACATTGAAGAATTTTAAACCAGTCCAAAAGTAAGGTTGTTGTTCTTGCTCCAATACCCATTTATCAAAATCATTTTTGGATCGGCCATAAGGATTCATTGGATTTAAACTAGACAGTTGGGCTTCATCATCTATATAGCCAAATTCTCCCTCACCATAAGTGGCAGCGCTTGATGCATATACCAAAGGAATACCTTCTTGGGTGCAATATTTAAATAAATCCTTGCTAAAATCTACATTCAATTCTTTAAAAATGGCCTCATCCCTCTCACTGGTATCGGTTCTGGCACCAATATGAAATACAAATTGAACTTCGTGTGCATTCATACTCATCCAGTCAAAAAACTGTGTACGCTCTATCTTAGCGGTAAATTTTTTGCCAATCAGATTTTTCTCTCTCCCAGCAACCCTGCCAAAATCATCCACCAAAATAAGGTCGTTAAAATTGTCGGCATTTAAACGTGCAACCAAACAACTACCAATAAAACCCTCGGCTCCGGTTATTACAATCATAATTATAAATAATAAACGAAAGTAAGGAGATTTTCGCGCTTGGCCGAAATATTTTTCTCCCAAGCAAATCTCCCTTACACCCGCACGTAAGTGCGAAAAATCTTTCGCCCCCATCCTATGAAGGCGAATCATGCCGGTAAACCCCGTAAGGGCGAAAAATCTTTCGCCCTCTCCCTAAGGAAGCATATCATGCCGGTAAACCCCGTATGGGCGAAAAATCTTTCGCCCCCATCCTAAGGAAGCATATCATGCCAGTAAACTGCCGTATATATGAAACATCCGGGTAACGCGCAGGGGCGAAAGATTTTTCGCCCCTAAGCGAATATGTTTATTCCCCGAAATATTCTACGAAGTTGTTTTCGGTTTCAATCAATTTGATGCAGTGTAATTGGCCATTTTCAATTTGAGGCTCAATTATATCCCAAACTGCAACCACAATATTTTCAATGGATGGCATCATTTCTTTTAAGAAATCTACATCTTCATTGAGGTTCTTGTGATCCAACTTTTCGGTAACCGAATCTTTGATGATAAGCTTCAACTTCTTCAAATCCATTACCATACCCGTTTCCACGTTGGCAACACCTTTGATGGTTACAAATAACTCAAAATTATGACCATGGTAATACTTGTTGGAACATTTGCCAAAGAATGCCTCATTCTCCGCTTCAGTCCAATTTTTATTATACAATTTATGCGCCGCATTAAATCGTTCTCTTCTAGTAATGTAAACTATTTTCTGTTTTTCTGCCATGCAGTTTATTAAAAAATCGCCCGCGAAGATAGCCATTGTTTATATTCTTATGCGAATTTGTTTGAAAAGCGCTAAAATTTTCAATAAATATTATCCAGGTTCACTTGTAAATTCGGACCGTAACACACCTCTTCCAAACTTGGTATTCTATCAATAATATTTAACGATTTGAGCTCATTCAAAATAGAAATCATTTGTATTTCATCAATTTCTTCGGTATAGGAGTATTCTAATTCGCTAAACCATTGTTTGGCATCGGCTAATTTTAATTGGTAGCGCCAAGCCACCATTTGTGTGGCCTCTTTTTCCCTAAATTTAAGCGAATAACAAGATTCATTTACAACCCCCAAAACCTTTTTCAAAAGCAATGGATCTTCCTCAATAAGCTTATTAGAAGCCACTACCGCAAAACAAGGCCAAGGAGTTTTGCACTCTCCCAAAAACCTAAACTCTCCCCTATCAACCAAAGGTTTGGTCATGTATTTTTCCCACATAAACACATCGGCCTCATGAGCAGCCAATGCTTTTCGGGCGCCATCCATATTGCCCACCAATACAAAATCAGTTTCGGGGTTTATGGTCTGACCCAAAGACCTGGCGTTTACAAAAGCCATCAAATGTGAGCCAGAGCGGAATCTGCTAATGGCATATTTCTTACCTTTGATTTGATCCAACGAAGTAATGCCGCTATTGATGCCTGTATAAATGCCCCAACGCAGAGGTGAATTTACATAAAACTGAATAATTCTACTAGGATTACCAGCCATGATATCGGCCACAATGCCCTCCGTTAGGGTAATGGCAATGTCTAAATCACCATCACGCAAAGCTTTGCACATGGCACCGGTTCCACCAGGTACATCTTGCCATTGAATGTCTATTCCCTCTTTTGAAAAAAGGCCATTCTCATAAGCCAAATGCCAAGCTAGGTTAAAATGTTCGGGAACACCGCCTACCCTCACCAATTTTTTCATGCTTTTTTGTTCAAGCAAATCGTCCATACTGTAATGATAATTATTAAAAATTGGCCAAATTAATCTTTCAATTCTTCTCTTGGTTCAAGATAAACAATTATGTTTTCTCCTGACCTTTTTGCTTTGTTTCGCTTTTCCTGATCCAAAGCCAACTCAATAGCTAAATTTAAATCATAGCCTAAAAGTAAAATAAAGGTATTGATATAAATGAGCATCATAATAACTATTAATACCCCAATAGAGCCATATACCTTGTTATATGAGTTAAAATGATTTACGTATTGGGAGAACCCATAGGTTGTAATTAAGGTAATCAAAGTTGCAAAAATAGCCCCTGTACTAAAAAAATTCCAATACCTTTTTTTGGCAGGAGCATAAAAATAAATGGCACCCACAATTCCCAAAACAATAAAACCAACTACTAATAAATTAAAGCTTGCTATTAAAGTTGGAATGGTTTTGCTGGGGAAATATTTTACTTTCTCTAAGTAAGAAATGAGCACCGTTCCAGTGGTTAACATCAACACCGAAAGCATGATTAAAATGGTAGTAAAAAACGACATGCCAATGGCCACTAGCCTTTGCTTCCAGAAAGGGCGAGTCTCCTTTGCATGACTATATTTATTTAATAATACCATCAAACTATGAAACCCATTCGAAGAAAAATAGATAGCAGAAATAAAACCCAAAGAAAGTAAGCTACCTCTTTGGTTCTTTAAAATGTCATCCAAAGTTTCTCTGATTGTTTCATATACATTTGGTGGCATTGCTTGAGAAATAATGGAGAGAATTTCGTCTGGCGTATAGGTAAGTGGC
>CAMCJW010000308.1 GCA_945875195.1 Chitinophaga pinensis
GAATATCTCTTATAAATTCGAGAGAACTCAATCTAGAAAACGCCGGTGTAAATGGTAAAATAAGTAGGTGATCAATTCCCTGCTTGCTCAATAACTCTATTTTTTCATCCAAGCTATTGAGTAATTCTAAGCCATGGTCATCAGGAAATAATACGGTTCTTGGATGAGGATCATAGGTAATCACAACAGTTTCGCCATTTTTCTCATGGGCAATTTCTCTCAATTGTTGCAAAATTACCTGGTGCGCAACATGAACCCCATCAAAGGTACCTTGCGTAACTATTGCGTTTTGTATTTTGGGAAATCCTTCTAATCTTCGGTGAACCTGCATGCATGCGCGAAAATAGGGAATTGCTCCAAATTTTTATTCGGCTTCTTCAATTGTGGAAATAAAAAAGTCCGCCTCAAATAGCAAGTTGTGCTTGCCAGAGAGACGGACCTTAACCTATGAAAACTCAAGTTACCCCACTTGAATTATTTTATTACCACCTTGGTGGTATTTTGCTTCACTTCAGCTTTGGGAATGGAAACATTTAAAATTCCATCTTCAAACTGAGCATCAATTTTTGTTGAATCAACATTTTCAGGAAGCGTAAAACTTCTGGAAAACTTACCATAAAAATTCTCTACCATGTGGTATTTGTCTTCTTTATTTTCATTTTTCAATTTACGCTCGCCACTAATGGTCATTACATTTTTTGCTAAATCAATATTGATTTCTTCTTTCTTTAAACCTGGTAAGGCAACATGAACCCAAAATTGAGTTTCCTTTTCAATTACATCTACCCTAGGGGTGAAAAATACATTGCGTTCAAACTTGGCCATTCCTTCATTAAAAATTGAATCGAATAAGCTGTTGATTTCTGTTGGCATCATTCTTTCTCTGAAGAATTCTTTTGCCGGATTAAATTTAATTAGTGTCATAATATGATTTCCTTGTTTTTTATTTGGATGAACTGTTTACATCAAGTCCCATTCCAAGTAAAAATAGAAGCCATAAAGTCACATATGTTTAGATTTTAGGCTAAATTACAACACAATAAGCGACAAATTGGCGCTTATTTCGCTTTTATTGCTAAGATTATCATTTCTCAATATAGATATTGAGTTCTTCAATCATCTTATCAGATATCCGTTTACAAAGTTCGCGAGTAATATCTTCCTTTGACCTAATATCTCTTTTCACCTGATTAAATTGGTCTCTGAATTCTGCGGGTTTTGGCGGCATGGTATTCCCAATGGGGAGCTCGGGATAAAGTGTATTCAGGTTACCAGCATATGAACAGGAATGAAACTCATCACTCAGTTCTTCCTTTACACTCTCGCTCGAAACAATTTGCCCCGTTTGGGTAGAAACCAATTGGTAAGCTACTGTCATAACTAATTTTCTTTTTTGGTGTTCATCCAAATAATATACCTTTTTAAAACGGGTAATAGTTTGAGGAATACCGGTAGGATTTTTAGAGGGCGTTGTTTCGGATACTGCATTGTATGCAATAATAGAATCTAGTAATAATCCCTCATCTTCGTATACCAAATCGGTCATTGCACTGAGCAACACATATTCAAGACCAATCAATTTTCCAACCTTAGCTGCACTTTCAGCATCCATGATATCTTTCAAACCAAATGCTTGTTCGCGCAAGGCACTTTCCATACCACCTCTATCCGTTACTTTTAAGAATGGACTTTTGTTTTGTTGGAGTGATGAAACTAACAATTGGTATAACCTCACATCAAAACCTTGAATCTTTGTTTGATTTTGAACAGGCATTACACCAATATCTATACTTGCTTTCAAAATAACTTCTTGCCTTATAGCAGCAGCATTTTTATAGGAAGGATCTAAATCTATTACCTTATTAAAATCTCTGTAGGCCTCTTTGTAATTTGCCTCATTTTTCATTTTAATACCATGTTGAAACAAAGGCTCAATGATACTTTTCAATCGCAAAGCTGTAGCCTTATTATAACTCGAATCAATGAGCGCAATTTCGGTAAACATTTTTTCTGCCTCAGCATACCTATTATTTCGCATGTATTTTACCCCTTCATCGAATTTCTTGCTAATGTATTCATTTTTGATATCCTCATAAATAGGATCATACATGCTAGGCCATTCAAGCAAAACTCCAACAGCTTTACACCTATCAAAATACTTTTTGCAGTAGAGGTATTGTTTAACTGATAAATCAGCCTCATTGGCCACCACGTATTTGCTAAACATCATAAATTTACCCTGCAAAACCTGGTTACCAGATTTAGATAAAGCTTGCTGGGCTTCTAAATTATTGGGCTGAACCAAAAGCACATTGTAATAGAAATTAGCCGCGCCATCCATGTTACCAATTTCAAATTGCTCATTTCCTTGTTTCATAAATTTCTTGCTTGGATCGCAAGAAACCAATAAACAAAGCAAACTTATTAACCCAAAAAAATGCTTCATATTACATCTTTTCAGGCACATGAATGCCTAATAAACCAAAGGCAGATTTAATAATACCAGCGGTCATTTTACATATATTGAGTCTTAAATTTTTCTGATCCAAATTTTGCTCTTTTAAAATGGTATGGTCGTGGTAAAACAAGCTATAATTTTTGGCTAATTCATAAACATAATTGCAAATTACCCCAGGACTCAAATCTTTACCGGCCTCTTGAATGACTACAGGGTATTGATAGAGCTTTAACAACAGTTCCTTTTCCACTTTGCTTAGACTAATTGCTTCTAAATTAAAACCATTTGGAAATTCGCCTGCATTGCGCAGGATAGAACGTATTCTTGCGTATGTATATTGAATAAATGGACCAGTATTTCCTTGAAAATCTATACTATCCTCAGGATTAAACATCATTTTTTTCTTAGGGTCAACCTTTAATAAAAAATATTTAAGCGCACCCATGCCAATTGTTTGGTATAATGTTTTGAGATTTTCTTCACTTTCTCCCTCCATTTTGCCCAATGCTTTTGTAGTTTCCTCAGCAGTATTTTCCATCTCGGCAATTAGCTCATCTGCATCTACCACGGTACCTTCCCTACTTTTCATTTTTCCATGAGGTAGCTCTACCATGCCATAACTTAAATGATAAATACCAGCAGCATATGGCTTATCAAGTTTGAGGGCAATTTGTTGTAAAACCTTAAAATGATATTCTTGCTCATTACCCACTACATAAATGGAACGATTGCAGTGAAATTGCTCATATTTCATTTCAGCAGTACCTAAATC
>CAMCJW010000309.1 GCA_945875195.1 Chitinophaga pinensis
AAACACCATTGAGTAAGACTTACCACTTCCCTGTGTATGCCAAAATACGCCTAGCTTTTGCTTTTCTTCTAAGCTAATTTTCCCTTGCCTATAAAGCTCTTCCTTATGTTTAATATTTTCAATGGCTTTGTTGACCCCAATAAACTGATGGTTTCTGGCTATCAACTTCACAACTCTACCCAAAGAATTATCAAACAATATAAAGTTCTCAAATAAATCCAAAAACCTTCGCTTCTCACACACACCCAAAATAATCCTATCCAGCGCCACAATTCCATCCTCATCCTCTGTAATTCGCTTCCATTCATGAAAGTGCTGATATTTACCAGTTACGCTCCCTATCCTACTTTCAATCCCATTACTCAAGAGCACAAAAGCATTAAAATGAAACAAGTTTGGAATTACATCTTTATAATCAGTAAAATTTTCATTGTAGGCATTTTCCAATTTGCGATGCGCCGCCTTAAGCTCAATAAATAGCAAAGGAATCCCGTTCACAAAGCCAATAATATCGGGCCTCCGCTCTCTATTACTTTTACCCTTAACCCATAATTGCCTAACTGCTAAAAAGCTATTGTTATCGGCCTTTTCAAAATCAAATACCTTTAAGGTTTTTCCTTCTACATGCTCCCCTTTTTCATTTACATATTCAACAGGGATCCCATTTCTTAACAAAAGGTACTTCTCAAAATTCACCTCATCTAGCCCCTTGGTAATGCTTGCCTCCACAAGAATATCATAGGCATCGTGGTAAGCCTTTTCTGGTAAACCTGGATTAAATGCTTTTATCTTCTCAATAAAAATACGCCTAATAACTACCTCTTTATTGTCGGTCCGACCCAAAGTGCCGTTTTCACCAAAGCTTTCCTTGTTATAAGCCAACAAGGTATCCCACCCCAATTGGTGAAAGAACAAATCTATAGCCGTTTGCTCTATCAGCTTATCCTCGGAGTATTCGTAGGCCATTATTTTAATTTTTTAAAATTGGTATTTCCCAACAAGGATTTCATTTGGGCGATGGCAACCTTATTTAACTGTATCAATCGTTCACTTTGTGATAAACCTTGGTGAATGAGCACAGCATTAATACTTTCCATATTACTAAGGACTACCAACTGCTCCAAGGTAGCCTCATCTCTTATATTCCCATTCTTCTTGGGATTTTCATCACGCCATTGCTTGGCAGTCATACCAAATAAGGCCATGTTCAATAAATCAGCTTCATCGGCATAAACAAAGTTAATTTTCTCTTTTGAAAGAGCTATCGGTATCAAGTTCTCCTTAATGGCATCCGTATGAATCCGATAGTTTATTTTGGCTAAAGTTCGTTGTAGGTTCCATTCAAGTTTTAGGCGGTCGCTTTCATCTGCCTTAAGTCTTTGAAATTCTCGTACCAGTAATAATTGAAATTTAGGGCTTATCCACATTCCAAAATGAAAAGCAATATCTTTATTTGCATAGGTTCCGCCATATCTGCCAGCTTTTGCAGATAATCCAATTGCATTCGTATGTTCAATCCATTGCTTTACTGATAAAACAAAATTGTTGCTACCCGAAGCATTTTTAATTGTACCGAATTCGGTATAATTAAAATCTGGATTGTATAACCTTTCCCATTCCCCTAAATATTCAATTGTGCTTTTTAAACTGAGCCATTTAATAATAATGGCTTCTTGCATTTGGCTTTTTGCCATATCCGTAAGGGAAATGAAATCATCATTTTTATGAGCGATAATTGTAATCTCTTTACCCTCAATATTTATTACTTTACTTTTTGCCATAAATTCTATTTATGAATCCCATTTGCAATTTCCTTCATCCATTCCACGATGTTATCTTTAGTCTTAATATTTATCACACCGCATTTTGTTTCAGTTTTTCCGCCATGGTCTTTATCTAAGAAACAACCATTTCGTGAGGCATCGTTTCCAGGATAAACCAAATTTACATTTTTAGCATCATAATACAAACTATAGGCATACATCTGCCTTAGGTCTTCGGGAGATGGATTCTTGCCATTCAAATTCTTCCATTTGGTATCCAAAACCATTTTAACGCCATTATCGAGTTCTAGAAACAAATCAGGTTTTATAGCCGAGGCCGTTCCTCCTTCAGGCTGCCAAAAAGATTTGCGTGATTGCGCGTGAATGAATTTTAAATCCTTTTTATATTTCCGTAGGCTAACCTCAATTAACTTTTCCCAAAGCAAATTCATATCAAACATTAAGGCCAGAATATTATTTCTACCTTTAGATAAATCGGGATGGTAATTCAACAAAAGTAGCCTAGCTATTTCAATCGACTTTTTATACCTATTGCTTTTCCTATTAAAAACAATGCGCTCAAATGTGGCTTCACTCACCTTAATATTGGGCATTTCAGGAAAATCTAATAATAAGGAACCAATGCGACTTTGCAATGCACCATTGGTATTTATTTGCTTTAGCAGCAATAGTGTTTTATATAAAATAATATGCAACTGGTGCGTAACATCATAGGTTGTGTAACGGGTATAGAAGCGCTCTTGGTGGGTAAGGTTTTGTTGAATATGTTTAGAAAACTGTAAACTGCCTTTAAGCGCTGTAACATTGCCTTCCGTTTTTCTATACCTCTTTATCAATCCGGCATGTATTAGGAATTCTACCTCCTTTACAAATAATTCAAAGTAAATATCCAGAATTGAATTGTTTTTTAATGAGAGGGCACTGCTGGTAGGACTATGAATGTCAAATGCTCCTACCTTTTTAAGCATGCCTATTAACAAACCCTTCCATTTTTTTTTGACTTCTTCATTCTCATTTCCTTCCTTATCTGCCTTAGGCAACACTTCAATTGTTAAGTTGCCAATCTGCAACACCCCAACATACTCGTTAAACCTAACACCATTATGGGTTAAAGTAAAATAAGGAACACCTTTACTACCATAAAACTCTTGTAACGATTTTCAATGGGCAGCCTCTAATTTCACTACCTTATCATCGGCAATAAATTCCTGACCCAACCTAATGGTCCCATGTTCAAACACCTCTATTCGTTTACGCAGCATTCCCATTATTTGCTTGCCATCAAAGTTCTAATTGCCGCTTTAAATTTATCATCATCCATATCCAAAGCATTTTTTAGGGTATAGGAAGGCCTTTCAGATAACTCGGAGGCAAGCTCTGAATCAAACTCAGCGAAAACAGTTTGCTTCTGATTTATTTCCACAAACCCTTTCC
>CAMCJW010000310.1 GCA_945875195.1 Chitinophaga pinensis
CCTTTTAAGAACACAAATTTATCTTGAACAGGAGAGGCCTTTAAGAAATTAAATACTTCAACTGTTTCCTCAAATTTTTGGTAATTGCTTTGTGTTTTATAAAATGCTTTTCCTACTAAAATTGCCTCTTTTACACCCAAATTTTCGCAGAAAGTAACCAAGTTTTGGTGCTCTTCGGCTTCATATTTACCTAATTCAAACATATCGCCTAAAATGAGCAATTTATTGTTTCCTGGCATGGCCATAAAATTGCGAATGCTTGCTTCCATGCTGCTAGGGTTGGCGTTGTAGGCATCTAAAAATATTTTGTTGTGTTCTTTTTCTATCATTTGCGAGCGCAAATTTTTGGGCTCATAGCTTTCAATTCCAAGTTTAATTGCTGTTGGGTTCAGGCCAAAATGCAAGCCAATACTCACTGCTGCTAATATGTTATCAAAATTATAATCGCCACTTAAATTACTGGTAATAGCAGTACTTTCTATGGCAAAATTAATTTGTGGTTGAAGGGCGATTGCTTTAATGTAGGTATGATGTGCATCAATTTTTTCATTGGCACTATTTTGATAAATAATGCGGTTTTTAATGGCACTACTTTTTTGCATCAATACTTCATCTGCGCCATTTACAAAGGCTATTCCTTTATGTTCGTGTAAATAACTAAATAGCTCGGCATTCGAATTAATAACACCTTCCAAGCTTCCAAATCCTTCGAGGTGGTCTTTGCCGTTATTGGTAACTAGGCCATAATTAGGACAAGCAATTTCGCACAATAAAGCGTTTTCATTTTCATGATTAGCACCCATTTCAATGACTGCTATTTGATGTGTTTTATTCAACATCAATAAGGTTAATGGCAAGCCAATGTGGTTATTGAAATTGCCAGGTGTACTCAATACTTGGAATTTAGTTTGTAATACAGTGCTAATTAATTCCTTAGTAGTGGTTTTTCCGTTTGAACCAACGATGGCTATTACAGGTAGATTGAGTTGTTGCCTGTGGTGTTTTGCTAAATCTTGAAGGGTACTTAAAACATCCTTTACTAAAATGCAATTTTTATCAATGGCGTATGCTGGCTCATCAATGATACAGTAGGCTGCACCTTCGTTTAAGGCTTGTTCCGCAAATTTATTACCATTAAAATTATCTCCTTTTAAAGCAAAAAATAAACAGTCTTTGCTCAGTTTTCTGGTATCTGTGCAAACATTAGTATGTTGAAGGTATATCTCGTATATTTCAGTTAGGGTCATTTTAAGGATTAATAAAGAGTTAAATTAAATTTGAATCAGTAACTTGCATCAAAATTAAGCTTGCCATGAGAAAATACAATATACTTTTGTTAACAGTTGTTTTGCCCTTTTTCATTTTTGCACAACCTGTTCAATTTAATTTAAGCAATAAGGCAAGCCTAAGTTTCAATGGCGCCGATACC
Source organism: Chitinophaga pinensis (assembly GCA_945875195.1). Lineage (GTDB taxonomy): Bacteria > Bacteroidota > Bacteroidia > UKL13-3 > UKL13-3 > B1. Next base: position 1,430 of record CAMCJW010000310.1, read on the forward strand.
TTGAAGTTTCCCTTTACTGGAGGATTAAACGCCCCTCAATTTTCAAAAATTGATTTAAATGGAGATGGGATCAAAGACCTATTTATTTTTGATAGAATAGGCAGCAAGGTAATGACCTATGTGTTTAGTAATGGAAATTATGTGTATACTCCAGCTTATGAAAGTCAATTTCCGCAGTTATATAAATGGGCAGTATTATACGATTATAATTGCGATGGAAAAGAAGATATCATTACTGAAGTTGATTACAATGCGCAGCCCGAAAAAGATAAGTTCATTTCTTCTAACGGTATAAGAGTGATTAGGAATGTAAGCACTGTAGCTGGTAATTTAAAATGGAAACAAGATAAAAATCAGCTAATGGATATTGGCTTAGATGTTTTACCACCAAGTAATATTTCGGTTTCCAATTCGGATATTTCTGCTTTTAATGATATTGATGGCGATGGCGATATGGACATGCTCATTATGCCAACCGGAAAGAATGTAATTACCTATTACCAAAATCAAAGTAAAGAAATGGGCTATAATTGCGATTCATTGAAATTTTTATTTAGAGACGAATGCTGGGGTTATATGTCGTATCTGGTTAATACCAACGCCTTTTTATTAAATGATAAGAGTGCTTGTTACCGCAATTATAAAACTGCCAAACACAATGGTACAACCTTATCTTTATTTGATGCAGATAATGATGGCGACAAAGATTTGATTTATGGTGATGTTGGGTTTCCATCATTGATTTACTTGGAGAATGGCAGAAGCATTAGTCCTTTAGGCAGAGATTCTGTGCTATCACAAGATACTTTGTTTCCTAAAAATTCGGTTCAGGCCAAAATGGAAATATTTCCAGCCTCTTTTATTTTAGATGTGGATGGTGATGGCAAGAAAGACATGTTGGTTGCCCCTAATGCAGAAAGCGCAGCTAAGAACAAAGATCAAGTAATGTACTATAAAAATACAGGTACAGTAACGGTTCCAAATTTTACCTACCAAAACAGTACTTTTTTAGTTGGTCAAATGCTAGATTTAGGCGGAGGTAGCATTCCTACTTTTGTAGACATTGATGTTGATGGCGACCAGGATTTAGTTATATCTACACAAGGAGAATACACCCAAACATTCAACAGCAATGATAGGCTCTATTTGTTTAAAAATATGGGAAGCTCCACCAAAGCGAACTTTGTTTTAACAGATTCCAACTTTTTAAACATCAACGGTGGAGCAATTAAAATACAAAGAATGGTGCCAACTTTTGGCGATTTAAATGGCGACACTAAACCCGATTTATTGATAGGCGACTTAAATGGCAAAATGCATTATTTTCAAAATACAACTGTTGGAGCCAATATTACTTTTAACAAACAAAGCAACGATTACTTCAGCATTTTTGGTGGCACAAGCGCTGCTCCTCAATTGGTAGACTTAAACAAAGATGGCAAGTTGGATATTGTAATGGGACGTAAAAATGGCACTTTGGCTTACTTTGAAAACGCTGGAAGTACCACCGCACCAAATTTCACGTCGGCTCCAAGTATTGATTCTATTGGAAAAATTACTGTGGCCGAAAAAATCATGAGTGGTGGTGTTCCCTATTATTTTGATGGCTATTCCATTCCTCATGTTTGCGATTTAGACAAGGATGGCAAATATGAAGTATTGGTAGGATGTGATTTGGGTAGGGTATTTTTGTACAGAAATTTTGAGGCAAGTGCCAGTAGAGTTTGCGTTGAGGTGGAGAATATTTATTCGGATGGGGCAGGAGTTGCGCCCAGTAATTTATCGTTC
>CAMCJW010000311.1 GCA_945875195.1 Chitinophaga pinensis
TTAGGTTCGAAACAAAACATGAAAGCCATGGTATTTGGAAATGGTGGTGCATCTCTAGCTGTTCTTGCTGTTTTAAATACTTTACACCTAGATTATATCCAAGTAATACGTGGCGAAATTAACCTTAACAAGCAAATCAATTACCAGCAGTTAGCGGCAAGTCATTACCAACATTATCAGCTATTAATTAATACCACATCCGTTGGCATGTTTTCTCAGGAGCAGGAATGTTTGAACCTAGATTTTACTGCAATAGGTTCAAACCATTATTGCTATGATTTAATCTATTTACCAGAGAGAACACTATTCTTGGAGCAAGCAGCAGCGCAAGGTGCCAAAATAAAAAATGGCTTGGAAATGTTGCATTTGCAAGCCGATGCCGCTTATGACATTTGGATGAACTCAGAATCTTAATTACTATTGCAGCATGGGCATATTTTACAACTACTGCAAACTCAATACTAGGCTTACATCGCATTTGTTTTATAACAATATTAAGGTGAGTGGCCAAGAAAACATTCCATCAGATAAGCCCGTTTTACTAGCATTGACACATCCCAACTCATTTCTTGATGCTGTTTTAGTAGGTGGAATGATTAAAAGACCTACCTATTTTCTGGCCAGAGGAGATGCCTTTGGAAACAAGCTGGTATTGCCCATACTACATTCGCTTAACATGTTGCCTGTTTATAGGTTAAGTGAGGGCAAAGACAATCTTGGCAAGAACACCGAAACCTTTGATGCTTGCCAAAACATATTGAGCCAAAGAAAAGTGGTAATCATTTTTGCAGAGGGCCTCAGCGAAAACAACTGGGAATTGAGGGCCATGAAAAAAGGTCCGGCTAGAATTGCCAAAAAAGCTTGGAGCAGTGATTCTGCCTCCAAAGAAATGGTGGTTGTGCCCGTTGGACTTACCTACGAACATTACCGTGGAGCTGGCAAAAATATTCTTATAAACATAGGTAAGCCTATTGGCAAAAACCAGTTCGATGAGCAAGACAATGAGGCCATGTTTGTTAGAAAATTCAATGAAAAAGTTACGCAAGATTTGGGCGTTTTGGCCTATATCAATCCTGCTTTAAAAGAAGGAACGCCTGCGTATACCAAGTTTAGAGGTATTTTTCAAAAAGAGATTCATCAGCAACAACCGGTTCAAAAAATAATTGAGGCCTTGCACACCCATAATGGTGATGGCTTAAAAGTAAGAGAAAACAAATTTTTAGTATATAGTTTGCTCTTTTTACCCCTCTACAAAATGGTAATTTGGCTTAGCCCAAAAATTGTGAAACAAAGCGTATTTTTTGATTCAATTTGCTTTGGTTTGTTTATGTTTTTATGGCCCGTTTACTTGGTACTTATTGGGCTCTTGCTTGGCTTACTATTTTAGTCCTTAATTCTATTAAGTCCCAGTAAGCTTACTAAAAAATCGGGCAATGGTTTGTGCTGACCTCTTTTCTTTAGGTTGAGGTACCAGCCAAATTTTTTGAAGATGGGCACCTTGTGCGTTTCCACCATTTCTATTAAGGTACCATCTGGATCTTCTACGTAGGCAAACCTTCCGCCAGATTCGCCCATATCAAAGGTAACGCCACTGTCTACAGTTAAGGGGTATTTAAATTTGTTGAGGTTTAGTTTTAAGCGCTCCATGTTTGGCACATCAAAGCACAAATGAATAAATCCTAAATCGCCCCAAAAACGATTTTCAAATAACTTAATAGGCTTTCTATCTAAGGTCTGAATAAGCTCAATTTGAATATCACCCAATAACTTGCTAAAGGGTGCAATTTGAGGATTGGTATAACCCAATAAAACCCTTCTAAAATTTTGGTCTTTGTATGCCTCTCCTAAATCATTAAACTTACCAGTTACATCATAAATAATATTATTGATGCCAAGTCCATTTTGGTAAAAGGCAATTGAAATATCAATGTTACTCACCCCTATCATGGCGCCACAAAAGCCACCTTGCATTTCCACTTCATTTTTGAACCAAGAGCTGTCTTTTACTATCTGATAATTATTGCCTGCAGCGTCTTTCACCCAAAAACAGCCATCACCTTTGGGGTCGTTTTGAGGTTCGCTGCATGCGTTATTTTTCTTCACCAAGTTGTGAGAATAAGCAATGCTATTGGATTTCAATTTCACAGCGTTAATGCCTAAATCGCCCCATTGTACAATTGGACTAGCGCTGGCTTTGCGGCTGGTGAATTGCCATATTTCTGCACCACCACCACCATTCATATTCATGGCCAAAATAGCCCGGCGGCTATGCACTTCACCACCTGTATAAGGAGTCATTAAAGGCGCTTTTGCCTCATCATCAAAAATCTGGACATTGATGCCAAAAGTTTTTCTTAACCATTTAAACGTTTCAGGAGAATTTTCACATCCAATTCCCACTTGTTGAACACCTGAAATAAAACCCATGTTGTATTATGTTAATTTTAATTTTTTGACGAGCCAAAAATAGAGCGGAGGAAAAACTTTTCTGCAAACAATCAAAACCATTTCGTTTTGAATAACGTAAACTTTGCGCTTATCCTTTTTAACTCCATTGATAATTTTTTGGGCACAAACGGCCACTGGAATTCCTTTTAATTGTCCTTCATCCATTACTTGGTGCGAAGTACCATCTGCTTTGAGCGCAGCTAGTGAAATATTGGTTTGTATTCTACCCGGCGAAACAATGGTAAAATGAACATTCTCTCTTTTATTTTCGAGCATCCACGACTCAAAAAAGCCTTCCAAGGCGTGTTTAGAGGCTGAGTAGGCGCTGCGTTGTGGAAAGCCAAAAGTACCCACCACCGAACTGATTAAAACAATATTGGCATGTGCCGACTTGCAAATTAATGGCCAAAGACTTTTGGTGAGCCCTACTTGGCCAAAAAAATTAACTTCCATTATTCTCCTATCCACAGCAATATCAGTTTCTTCAGCTTGTGAACGCTGGCTAATACCTGCATTATTTACCAAGACATCAATTACATTAAATGCTGTTTGAATGGTATGAGAAAAATGCGCGATTGATTTTTCATCTGCAATATCCAAAAAATACAAATGGCAAATTGCCCCCAAGGCCTCGCATTCTGTTTTAAGTAAAGCCAGTTCATCTAGTCTCCTCGCCGCTAAAATTAACTGTGTTCCGCTTGCAGCCATCTGCAAAGCCAAAGCCTTTCCTATGCCTGATGAGGCCCCAGTTATAA
>CAMCJW010000312.1 GCA_945875195.1 Chitinophaga pinensis
TTAATTGATGTGTCGTTGTTGGAATTCTGCTTGCGCGAAGACCTCAATAATATTGCCACCAGAAGAATGGTTATATTTAATCCATTGAAGGTAATTATAACTAATTGGGAAGATGGCGTTGAAGATGAGTTTACTGCAGAGAACAATCCAGAAGACGAAAATTCAGGAACAAGAAGCATTCCGTTTAGCAAAGAAATTTACATTGAAGCCGACGATTTTATGGAAACCCCACCAAAGAATTATTTTAGGTTAGGAATAGGCTTGAGCGTGCGTTTAAAGAGCGCTTATATCATCACTTGCAATGAGGTTGTGATGGACGAAAATGGCAAGCCAAAAGAATTACATTGCACCTATGTAAAAGATAGCCGCAGCGGCAGCGATACCTCTGGCATCAAAGTAAAAGGAACCATTCATTGGGTAAGCATCAAACATGCCATTAGCGTTCAAATCAATGAATACGATAGGTTATTCAACTCCGAAAACTTAGCCACCGAAGAGGGAGATTTCAAAGATTATATCAATCCAAATAGCCTCACCGTAATTACCAATGCCTTGGCCGAACCAAGCTTGGCAACTGCTACCTTAAGCGATCGCTACCAATTCATTCGCAAAGGATACTATTGTTTAGACAAGGACTCTCCAAAAGATAAATTAATCTTCAATCGAACCATCACGTTAAAGGATACTTGGGCGAAGAAAGGATAGGGGAAGATGTGGAGAAGGGGAGATTTGGAGATGAGGTATTATCATGTTTACTAGAACACCCGGGTAATTATTGCCTGTACGGACAAGTCGCGACTTGTCCTGCCACAGCACAAAACACGCGGGAAACGAATTTTCCTAATCCACAAAACACCCGGGTAATCTCAATCCGTAAGGACAAGTTGCGACATTTATTGCCACATCGCAAAATATGCGGGTTACGATTTTTTTATTCTTTAAATACTAATGACTGAATGTATGGGTAGTTACATATGTGGTGCCGGGTATTCCTCCTACTTTTGACCCATCTTCTGGATAACTATATTTCATGGTAGTTGCATCTAATTGCAACATATCATAGGTAGAAGTAGAGGTTTGATTAGGATACAAAACAGAAAGGGTAAATTTTGTTTGATTGCTATTAAACGACCATAACAAAGGAACTACTTGAGGATCTGTTTGACTAAATTTTGTTGGGCCCTCATCTTGAATTCCTGAACCATTTGCAATATATAAACGCGTATTATCCTTATTCCAACTCGATATATCTGGCATTAGGTTGGTTACCATTTGTCCTCCACGATTTACACTTGGATTTATGGATAGGCCAGTTAACTTCCAGTTACCTGTAGTTAAAAAGTCAATTTTTACTTGAGGGTTATAGGTGGGTGTAGGCGTTGAAGTTGAATCCTCCTTTTTACTACATGATGAACTTGCAATTACAACCAATAGCAGTATCATAAACGTATTTCTTTTCATAGGTGTTATTATTAATAAACAATAATAAAATTTTTTGCTGAAAAGCGTGCAAAAAAATAATTTGCTTTAAAATTAAATTGGACATTCAATTTATTTTTTGATTATAGAAGGCAGCAACAAAATCTATTTACATTTCGAAGAAATGCTGTAAAACAATTTATTTTTGTTTTGGTTTTTGGGCGTTTTGTTTTAAAGAAAATATTAACAGTATTTCGTTATTTTATTGAGAGTTTGGTCATGAAATGGTCATTAAGTATCCTTCTATAAACAAGTATTAAGCATTCGACGTTTAACAAGATGTAAATAAAAACAACATAAAAAAATGAAAAAAAACCTGTTTAAAGCAGCCTTATTAGGCTTAAGCTTCAGCGCATTATTATTCACTTCTTGCGACAAGAAAGAAGATGACAAAACGGAAACCCCAGCTCCAGTATTAAAGAGCATTTATGAGGTAGCCAAGGCAGATACTTCATTCAGTATTTTGGTTGCGGCCATAGATAAAGCAGGTTTAAAAGCCACGCTTTCTGGTGCAGGTACTTTTACTGTATTTGCTCCAAATAACAATGCCTTTAGGTCAGAAGGTATTACTGTGGAGTTCATCAATGCCATATCCGATTCTGCGGATATTCAGGAGATGAAGGAGGTTTTATTGTACCATGTTTTGGGTTCAAAAGTTAAATCAACTGAAGTAACAAATGCTTATGTACCAACATTATTTACAGTAGGTGGAAACGGTGTTTCTTTAAGAACAGCTAGCAACCCAGTAATTTTAAACAATGAAACCAAAGTAATTGCTGCTGATTTAGCTGCTAGCAACGGTATTATCCATGTAATTGATTTGTTGTTGTATCCTCAAACGGTAGTAGATATTGCCGTAAACAATCCAGCATTTTCAACATTGGTTGAGGCATTAACCAAAGCAGAATTGGTGCCAGTATTAGACGGTAGAGAAACATCAACAGTTTTTGCACCAACAAATACAGCTTTCAGTGATATCAATTTTAAGTTAGCTGATTTCACCAAAGAACAATTATCGCCAATCTTAACTTCGCATGTATTAGCGAATAATGTAAGGTCGTCGCAAATAAAAAATGGTGACAAGGTAACTACCTTAAATCCAGCTACCCAATTAACCTTTAACACCACTATGGGTGTTAAGTTTAATGGAGGAAAGGTAAATGACATCAGCGTTACAACTGCAGATATACAAGCAACAAACGGCGTTGTTCATGTAATTAATAAAGTAGTTTTACCTAACTAATCAATAAAAAAATTAATCTTAAAAAGGCCACCCTTAAAAAGGTGGCCTTATTTGTTTAATATTTGATGATTTTTTAATAATATTACTTCTTAAACTTGTTAAAATTTCAATTCAATTTTTTTAGGATCTAGCAAACCTTAGCAACAAGTTATAATCACCTTTATCCGCAGCTTTTATCGCTTTTAGATAGGCTGACCTATTGTCTTTGTCGTTTGAAAACAGCTTAGCACCCCAAGTAAAAACTGGTTGCTTGTATATTTTTTCGATGATAATATCAGCCATTAACCTGCTATGTCTACCATTACCATTTGGAAAGCAATGTATACTTACAATGCGGTGCTTAAACCTTATGGCAATTTCCTCGGGTGAATATATTTTATTTTCATGCCAATAATTAGCATCATCAATCAATGATTTAACATTGATTGGTATTTGCCATTTATCTACTCCTAGGTTTTTGTTAGTTTTTCT
>CAMCJW010000313.1 GCA_945875195.1 Chitinophaga pinensis
GAACTTGAAAGAGATTTTGAAGGTTTTAAAATAGGTCTTCAATTAAAAAAGGCAAGAGAGGATAAACATTTAACCCAAACTGAACTTGGGGAACTTATATTAAAAAAAAGAGAATACATATCACGAATAGAAAATAACGGGAGTAACCTCACGTTAAAAACTTTGTATGATATTGTAGAAAAAGGTTTAGGTGGTAAAGTTAAAATTCAAATAGAATTATAAACACCTCCCTAACAACATAAACCGAAATCAACCTCCATTAGGAGGTTTTTTTATTTAACCTCATCACACATCTTAATAACTGTCTCAAAAAAATTACCGTCTCAAAAAAATATCAAAAACAGGCGCCGACTTATTGGTTTCCCGCTGTAAGTTAGCCTTAAAGAAATTCAAAGGATATAATTGAGACATTATGACAAAAGCAGTAATCTATTCTCGGGTCAGTTCAGAAGGTAATCGTCAGGACACAGAAAGACAAACAAATGAACTTATTGAATATGCCAACAAGATGGGTTATGAACTCGTTGGAGTATATGAAGAGAAAGTAAGTGGATTTAAGAAAAATGAAGACCGACCAATATTTTCAAGAATGTTGGAGGAGATAGAAAGAGGAACTATTGATAAAGTATTGGTGTGGGAGTTGAGTAGAATTGGTCGTTCGGTTATACAATCACTACAAAACATTCAACTCCTAACCGATAAAAAAGTTTCCATCTATATCAAAAACTTCAACTTGGAAACATTAAATGATGATAAGACCCCAAATTCATTATCTATGTTTATGGTGCAGATATTATTTTCTGTTGCTAATATGGAAGCACAACTAACTAAAAGCAGGATGGTTTCCGGTTATCGTAATCATATAAAAAACGGAGGTAAGGTTGGCAGAAAAATGGGGTCAATTGAACCAGAAGAGGAGACAATTCAGAAGCACACTGACATTTTGAAATTACTGAAGAAAAAATTAACTATTAGACAAATCTCCGGACTAACAAACAAATCAACGAATACAGTTTTGAAAGTGAAAAATATATCTGAAAAACTTCAGTTAATTTGAAAAATCAATCCCCACCACCCTCAAACGTAATAAAAGTATCTAACCGGTTATTGAATAAATTGGTTAGAAAGAGATTTGGTTACCACCTTACTATTAGGATTAACTCTCTGCATTTTATTAGTAATTGTTATATGGATTATTATTTGTCTTACGACTCATTTGTTCCGGAAATTATCTTGAAATCTTCTAAGCGAGTTAGTTTGAATGAATTGAATATCATCAATATATTCTTGATAAATCAACTAAACACAATCTTAAAGATAACTGAAACAGGTGTTAATGTAAAAATTATAAACGTCAGAATATTAACTAACTAAACCTAGTTTGCATATTTCAATAATTTAATTTACTTTTGTAAGGTAATCTGTTAATTTAGATTATTTTTTATTGTAAAAAATATTAGCGTTTGCTATAAGTTCTTGTTAAAGAAACCGACCAAATTTCAAAGTACAACGGGAAAGTATTAAGTAAATGCTCACGTTAAAGCGTGGGCGTTGCTTTGCTTTGTTGAACGGGTTCTTGGTCGGGCCTCATTAACGAGTAAGGCAAATGTCCCACGCTGATTTTATTATATTAACTCTACATTTGGGACGTTGTAGGGCTAATATATAAAATAATGTTAAACAAAAAATTACTTCTTTTATGTGTTGGGTTAATTATGACAACTCAAATGATTTTTGCTCAATCTTGGATAAATAGACCAAATTTACCAAGTTTTTCAAGGGCAGATGCTGGTGCATTTGCAATTGGAGAAAAAGGTTATTACATTGGTGGTGAAACCCCAACGGGTAGCTTAACTGACACATGGGAATATCAGACATCAACTAATACTTGGTCCCAAAAAGCAAACTACCCAGGTATTGCAACCCGAAAAGGTGTTGCTTTTACGATAAATGGGACAGGTTATTATGGTCTTGGTACTGCAGGAGGTCAATTATACTCATATAATTCTCAAACAAATACTTGGACTCAAAAAGCTACTTGTAACTTCCCTTCGGTGAATTTCTGGGCTACCACTTATTTTGTTATTGGTACTAAAGCGTATTTTTTAGACGCAGACAATAGATTTTTCTATTATAATTCTGTCTCTAATTCTTGGACATTATTATCCAATTTCACAGGTGTTAAAAGAGTTTCTGGTGTAGGCTTTACATTAAATGGTAAAGGTTATTTATGTTCAGGTTATAATGCAACTTCTTCAGGAAATATTTTTCTTAATGACTTATGGGAATATGACCAATCCAACAATACTTGGAGTCAAAAAACATCCCTTCCGTCATTAGGGCGGTACGCCTCTTTTGGATTTTCATTCAATAACAAAGGATATGTTTTAGGAGGAGAAACAAATACGGCGACAATGACAAGCCAATTTTTGGAATATAACCCATCAACCGACTCTTGGTCTTCATTACCAAATTATATTGGTGGTGCCAAAAATTATTTGTCAGGATTTGTTATAAATAATAGTGTTTATGCTGGATTTGGCAGTCCCGGATATGAAGTTTCTTTTAATGAATATGGATATTTCAATTTATGTGCACCACCTGCTCCAACAGGTCTTGCTTGCTGGGAAACTGCAACCTTTAACACTACAACATGTTCTTGGGAAATAATAGGACAGCAACCAACTGCTCCAACTGGACTAGCGTGTTATGAAACTACAACTTTTGACACTACAACATGTACTTGGGCAACTTCAGGCACACAACCAGTTCGACCTACACCATCCAGCTGTTTAGATAATTTTGTATTCAATACTACTAGTTGCGCATGGGAAGATATAGCAGTTCAACCTGTTCCACCACCAATAGTAAACTGTTGGGATAATTTTGTATTCAACACAACAACATGTACTTGGCAAAATAATGGAGTACCAGTAACAGCACCTACAGGAAGTACTGCACAAACTTTCTGTTTAGGTTCAACGGTTGCCAATTTAACTGCTACCGGAACTAACATAAAATGGTATTCAACAAGCACAGGCGGAACAGCATTAGCATCTACAACTGCTCTTGTAAATGGAACAACGTATTACGCTTCTAAAACAGTTAATGGATGTGAGAGTACTTCAAGATTGGCGGTTATTATAACGATTAATGGAACACCATCACTTTCAGGTAGTTT
>CAMCJW010000314.1 GCA_945875195.1 Chitinophaga pinensis
AAAAGAAGTTAACACAGAAAGCTGACTTTGAATGGCGTCGCTCTTTGTATTAATTAAATTATTTATTTTAAATATGGCAAACGAAAGGATAGGGAGCGGCATAATAACAAGCCAGGTTAACCTAACATTTACAGAAAACATCACAATCAGCACCAATATAATTGTTACCACCAGGTTAATTGCATACATTACTGCCGGACCAACATACATCCTTACCCTACTCACATCTTCGCTTATTCTTGCCATCAAATCACCAATTCGGTTTTTGCGATAAAAATCTTGATTCAATTTCTGGTAATGGTCAAATATTTCATTTTTAAGGTCATATTCTATGTGTCGGCTAATGACGATAATAGTTTGACGCATTAAATACATAAATATTCCTCTTATAAAGGCATAGGCAATTACTAAAAGGGTAAAATATAAAACCGATTCTGAGAGTTCCTCGGCTAAAATACCTTTACCTGTTGCGCTACTTTGAGGGTATTGGTCCAATAAATCCTTTATTTTATCAATGGCTTTTCTAACCAGCTGGGCCGGAAACAACGCAAATAAATTGGACGCAGCCACAAAAAGAACCCCTAATAGAAGTCGGGTTTTGTAGCGATAGAAATAATTCCTGAGATGCCTTAGTGCTTTCAATACTGCGAAATAACAGAAAATACTACATAAATTTAGCTTCCGTTTTTTTTGACTTGTAAAACGAAAAATAAGCTTACTTTTGCGCCACTAAAAAATAATATTCCCTAGTTATGGCAGAACATGAAATTTTCTCCCAACTATCAACTTACAACCACGAGCAGATAGTTTTTTGTAACGACAATGCTACAGGCCTAAAAGCCATAATTGCCATACACAATACCGTTTTAGGTCCAGGCCTTGGTGGTACCCGAGTTTGGAATTATAACAATGAAGCAGAGGCTATCAATGATGTAATGCGTTTATCTAGGGGTATGACTTACAAAGCAGCTATTTCTGGTTTGAACCTAGGTGGTGCAAAAGCTGTGATTATTGGTGATGCTTCAAAAATTAAGACAGAAGCTTTGATGCGCAAATTTGGCAAATTTGTTGAAAATTTAAACGGAAAATATATCACTGCCGAGGATGTAAACACTACTACCAAAGACATGGAATACGTAAACATGGAAACCAATCATGTGGTTGGTTTACCAGAAAGCATGGGCGGGGGAGGAGATCCGAGCCCAGTTACAGCTTATGGTGTTTACATGGGAATGAAAGCAAGTGCCAAACAAGTATTTGGAAATGACAGTTTAAGTGGTAAAAAAATTGCCGTTCAAGGTGTTGGAAAAGTTGGTGGTCATCTATTAGAATTTTTACACAAAGAAGGTGCACAATTGTTTATTACCGATATCAATGCTGAAATTTTAAACCATTATGCCAGCACCCTTGGAGCAACTGTTGTAACAGGTGAAGAAATTTATGGATTAGATGTGGATGTTTTTGCTCCTTGTGCTTTGGGGGCCATTTTAAATGAAACCAACATTGCCAAATTAAAATGCTCAATAGTTGCTGGTGCTGCCAACAACCAATTAGCTGATGAAAATATTCAAGGGCCAGCTTTAATGAAAATGGGAATTACCTATGCCCCAGATTTTTTAATCAATGCAGGTGGCTTAATCAATGTTTATCAAGAACATGTTGGTTACAACCGTGAAACTGCTTACCGAAAAGCAGAACATATTTATGATGTAACACTCGAGATTTTAAAAGTTTCTGCTAGTCAAAATATACACACCCAAAAAGCGGCCATTGATTTAGCTGAAAAACGTATTTCAGACATTTCAGGAGTTAAATCTACCTATTAAAAAATTATATCGCTCAGGCGGTAAACGTTCTTTACATTTAGTTTTTTCGTTTGCCGCTTGTGTTGATTCCAATCCATTATGTTGAACCGAAGATTTTTACGCATCAAAGCATTTCAAGCACTATATGGATTCTCTCGTGATGGAGGATCTAATAATGCTGTATATAGAAAACGAATGCTTGATGGATTGGATAAAACTTTTGAACTCTATTTATTTTTGCTTTCATTTCCACAAGAGTTTAACAACTTTTTGATAACCGAATTAGAAGGAGAGAAGGAAAAATATTATCCTTCCGAAGAGCAAAAAACATTGCTTCAAGTTCTTTCTAAAAACAAAGTAATTCATGTTGTTGAAAACAATATAGCTTTTAAAGCCGCCTTCAAGGATAGTAAATTGATTTGGGACAATAAATTTGATTTGTTCCGCCAAATTTGGAGTGAGCTAAAGGTACATGAATTGTTTTTAAAATACCTAAAAACGCCAGACCACTCTTTTGCAGATGATAAAGCATTGGTGCTAGGCCTCACGGAATGGGTTTGTTCGGAATCTGATGCTTTTGAGGCCTATGTAGAAGATAGGTTTTCGAATTGGGAAGACGACCAAGTTTTGGTTTTAACAACCCTCCAAAAAACCATTCAAATGTTGAAGGAAACTTCCAGTAAAATTTTGCCAGAAAAGCACAAGGATGAGGAAGAAGATCTTAGATTTGTAAAGTCGCTTTTTGATTTGTGTATTCAAAACGACTCCGAATTTATGCAGTTAATTGCTTCAAAAACTCAAAATTGGGATCAAGATAGAATTGCATTGGTTGATTTAATATTAATGAAAATGGCCTTGTGTGAAGTAATTCATTTCCCTTATATCCCTGTTAAAGTTAGCATTAACGAATACCTCGAATTGGCAAAGCTGTACAGCACTCCTAATAGCCATGGTTTTATCAATGGTATCCTGGATAAAGTTCAACAAGAATTAAGAAAAGAGAATAAAATTAATAAGTTAGGCAGAGGTTTAGTAGATTAACCATTCAATTTAAAAACAATGAAAAATTTTCTTTTTGTATGTAGTTTGGCGGTAATATTTGCGTGTAACAACAATCCTAAGAAAGCGAGCAGCGATGTGGTCAATAATCCGCTTAGCGCCAGTGATACTAGTGCTAGTTTAGAGGAAAATGCCCCAATCATGACTTTCGATGAAAACATTCACGACTTTGGAATGCTTGTGGATGGTGAGGTTGTAACCTACAAATTCAAATTTAAAAATACCGGTAAAGGTGATTTAATCATTAGTGGCGCATCTGCAAGCTGCGGTTGCACTGTGCCAAGTTATCCCACAGAACC
>CAMCJW010000315.1 GCA_945875195.1 Chitinophaga pinensis
TCTCGCTAGCCCTGTTGAGCCTTTTCTTGCCCTAAAAGCATTTGCTGAAATACAATTTTCAAAATTGCGCATCAACTCAAAATACTGCCCATTTTCAAAGCTAAGCACCTTATTGCTTGTTACCTCGCCAGTTATCAATGAAACACCAACTAACGCATTTCCACGGTTAAAATAATAGGTCATGGCGTTTGGATCAATGGCAGAGCCTCCATTCAAAGTATAACCTCCCTGCATCAATGACCCCGGAGAGATAGTTGTAACAATCCCAGTTTTAGGGTCAATTCTACCTAACTTTATAGAAGTAGAATCTAAAACTTGTACGGAATCAAGCGGGTCAATTGGATTCTTCTCATAAGAAAAATAATTCTGCCTAATCAATCCATACAAAGCAGTATCTGCACAACTGTATGTAAAATTATCAAAGTTAATTCCATTTGTTACTTGAATTGGCACACTGCTAAAAATGGAGCCATCATAAATATCCAAACCAACCAATCTTGCTCCAGTAGAATAGTAATACACCATTTGATAAGGGTCTATGGCACTCCCTGCTAATGCAAAACCAAGACCTACCGAAGTTGGTGAAATTTGGGTAATTAACCCTGTTTGTGTATTAGCTTTGGCCAAAAACACTTGTCCAATGTAACTCATTGTTACTGGATCATACACATTTCTTCTAGCTAAACCGTAAATGGTACTATCGGCATTATTAAACCTAAAATTATCAAAGTAACTAGGGGCAATTGGGTTGTTTAATGGAACACTGTTTGTTAAGTTTCCTGTAGCTAAATTTAAAGTATTGATAGTGTTATTACCAATAAAAATAAATGAATTAGTATACGGGTTCAGCGCAGCACCAGTAAGGTTAACTGGAATGTTATAGCTGTTTGAACCAAAATTATAAACAATACCCACTGAAGGATTTGTTGTGCCCAAACGAATAGTAGCTGAATCAAATCGCTCATAAGAGCTCAAAGAATCCCTTGGATCAGTCACAATTGAAAAATAGTTTTTTCTAACTATTCCATAAAGGTTATTAGGGGGTTGTGCCTCCAATGTAAGGCTTACAAACAATAATAAAAACAACAAAATTTTCTGCATGATATTTGTTTTCAGTTAATTAAAATCAAACTTATCACAAGTTTTTCTTATTTATTTGTTTATTTATTTATTTGTTTAAATTTTTACAATTGCCTTTCCTCTTTTTGCTGCTCACTCATTTTAAAAAGCGGTTTTCCTTTCAATGCCTGCAATAAGGTAAACAGGGCAAGCAGGCCATACAAAACAGACAATACAATGGTTGCCTTTAGGTTTTTTAATAAATAAAAAGAAAGTAGCGGCAATACTTGCAAGGCATGCATACCTATAAAATGCGCCACCCTTGGATCGCCAAAACGCTTGCTCCAATTCAAAAATGGAATTCCTTCTCCTCCATCTGGCCCGCCAATGGTATGCGTTAGCTTTGAACCCATCACAAAACCTTCAAACGAAAACACTACAAAAATTACAATTCCCAGGCGTATAGCCCAAACATAATAGCCGGGTAAATTGGGAAACTCATTTACAAAAAATAAAACGCCCACATAAGCCGTATAAAGCGTTACCAAACTTGCTGCTATGGCCATCATTGAATACAAAGCCGCATAAGTGGGCGTGCTAATATTGTAATGAGACAACTGTCCTCTTCCAGCTTGCATTGCTATGTAAACAATCTCAAAACCTAGCAAAATAATAACAGACCAATTAAACAACTTGATATTAAAATTAGGCAAGTAAAAGCAATACCAAGCCATAGCCCAAGCAAATAAAAAGGTAGAAAAAGCAAATTTAAACGGTTTGATCCAAGCGCTGATATTGTAAACTTGAATGGTGCTAACCTTGGCAAGCACCAAAAACAGCATTGAAATACCCAAGCACAATAACCCATAATAGTAAAGGGTTTCATTTCTCTCCCTTAATTCATTGATAAAACTTAAAAGCATATTACCTCCAATTGTATTACCGCATTTTCTGCCGCGGCAAACCTATCTTCCCCAATAATAGCCTCCAACTTTAAAGACTTTTTACTCAATGGAAATCTAGCCCCCATAAGCACATTGCGTAAGGCTTTTATGATGCCTTGAGCTAGCGTTCCAACTAAATTTTCTGGCCCAATTATAACAATATTCATATTTGTTTTTAATAAACAATTATACAAAAAAGCGCTTAATATCAGAATGAGCATCGCATTAACTTTTTGTTATTGTTGAACCAATAAGGTAAAGCTATTAAAATGATTCCTGCTTAAATAGCTGAATAAAGTTCTGTGATAGAATTTTTTTGATTTTTTATTACATTTGAGATGAATTTAGAAAACCTCAGATTTACCTAATATCCACCTACAATGAAACAACACCTTTTAATTCTATTTATTCTTATTACCCATATAAGTTTTGCTCAGGAAAAGGGCTCAAGTGGGCCATTGAAAAACAGAATAAGTGCTGGTCTAAACCTTTCATCCAACGGCATTGGACCACAAGTAGCAATGGCCATTTTAAAGAATAGACCACTGGTTGCAAGGTTGGAGGGGCGTTATTATTATAAAAACATCGATGAAAGTAAAGTAGATAATGATCAAAATACCTGGCTAGTAGATGGCTATTTTAAGCGAGGTTCTATTGGACTTTTGATAGATTATCATCCATTTAAAAATTCCTTTAAAATAACAGCTGGCTATTCTTTTTTAATCAATGAAGTATCTAATAAAGCAATTTTAAGAGATTCTGTTCCAGCTGGCTCAATCAAAATTAGTCCCGACGAAATTGGCACTATTTCTGGAGGTTACAAAATTAATCCCAGTCCATATTTAGGTATTGGAATTGGAAGAACCCTGCCCAAAAAACGTTTTGGTTTTTCCTTTGAAGTGGGTACTTATATTACCAATGTTCCAGTAATAAGTTTTAAAGCAACCAACTTACTTGCACCAATTACTGGTGTTTACCCCGCAGAACTTTTTGTGGATGATTTTAAAAGCTACCCCTTATTGCCAGTAATAAGTTTTGGGATGAGTGTAAAATTGGGCAAATTGTGATATTCTGAGCCAGTTACCTTCAAACAAAAAAGCCAATGGCTAAGTGCCAATGGCTTAAAAAGTAGTCTCGACGAGAATCGAACT
>CAMCJW010000316.1 GCA_945875195.1 Chitinophaga pinensis
GAATATTTTCTTGATCTAATAATTCTAATTCATAGCTCCGTTGACTAAAATTCATAGGGGAAATTAATAGAATTTTATTTGAAAAAGCGGTATATTAAATTTGTTTTTATAGAAACATGTAAAAATAAAAGCTTATTGGTATTTAAATAGGTTTCCGCCCAAATTATTATCTTGCGAACATGCGTGAGAAGAAATTATTTTTATTGGATGGTATGGCCTTGGTCTATAGGGCCTATTTTGCTTTTAGTCAGAACCCAAGGGTAACTAGCTATGGCTTTAATACCTCAGCCATTTTTGGATATGTAACCACTTTGCTAGATTTGTTGAAGCGTGAAAAGCCTACTCATATTGGAGTTTCGTTTGATACATCTGAGCCAACAGCGAGACACATTGAGTTTGAAGCTTATAAAGCACATAGAGAAGAAATGCCAGAAGGTATTTCTTCGGCTCTGCCATTCATAAGGCAAATTACAGAAGCATTGAATATTCCTTTGCTAATTATGCCAGGTTATGAGGCAGATGATATCATTGGCACTTTGGCCAAAAAGGCTAGTCGGGAAGGTTTTGATGTTTACATGATGACACCCGATAAAGATTTTGGGCAGTTGGTAGAAGAGCATATTTTTATTTACAAGCCCGCACGCATGGGCAACGATATAGAAATAATGGGTGTTCCAGAGGTTTTAAAGAAATGGGAAATCACTGAAATTAATCAGGTAATAGATATCTTAGGACGTTGGGGAGACGCGGTAGACAATATTCCGGGTGTACCGGGTATTGGCGAAAAAACGGCCAAGCTTTTGGTTCAAAAATATGGCAGCATGGAAGGATTGTATGAACATACCCATGAGCTAAAAGGCAAGCAAAAGGAGAATGTAGAAAACAATAGGGAGCAAGCTTTCTTATCAAAAAGGTTGGCAACAATTGATATCAATGTGCCAATTGAATTTGATGAAAAAGCATTGGTGTTGGATCCTCCCAATAGAGAAGAAACGGAAAAGATATTTGCCGAATTGGAGTTCAAAACATTGATCAAAAGAATATTTGCCGATGCCAATGTTCCAGGTCAATCGCCCGCCGCACAAGCGCCTCAGAGTGCATCTGGCGGCTTCGATTTGTTTAATCAAGGAACGGTGGAGAAGGGGAAGGAGAAAGAGAGAGAGGAAGAGAGTGGGGGAAATGAACCTTTGGTTCAGAGGGATACCATTAAAAACACGGAACATTTGTATGAGGTTTTAACTGATCGGGAAGCATGTGAGGTAGCACTCGAAACTCTGTTGCAACAAAAAGAGGTTTGTTTTGATACAGAAACATCGCAATTGGAAAGCACCGAGGCGGATATTGTTGGCTTATCGTTTGCTTATAAAAAGCACCATGCTTATTATATTCCTTTTCCAAATAATTTTGAGGAGGCCAAAGCTCTTTTAGGGTTGTTTGAACCAATTTTTGTTCGTCCAGAAATTGTTAAGATTGGGCAGAATGTGAAGTATGATTTAAACATCATTAAGCGTTATGGGTTTACTTTGGCCGGACCAGTTTTTGATACCATGTTGGCACATTATTTAATAGAGCCAGATATGCGCCATGGGATGGATTTCTTGAGCGGCATTTACCTCAATTATGAGCCTGTAAGTATAGAAGAACTAATTGGTAAAAAAGGCAAAAACCAATTGAGCATGCGCGATGTGGCTATTGATAAAATAAAAGAGTATGCGGCCGAAGATGCTGATGTAACGCTGCAATTGAAGGATAAGCTTTTTCCAGAACTAGTGGCAAACAATGCCGAAAAATTATTTTATGATTTAGAAGTGCCGCTCATTGATGTATTGAGCGACATGGAAATTGAGGGTATCAAAATCAATGAAAGTTTTTTAAATAGCTATTCAAATGAATTAGAAATTGAACTCACTCAATTAGAAAAAGACATCATTGCCTTGGCTGGAATGTCGTTTAATATTTCATCGCCAAAGCAATTGGGAGAAGTATTGTTTGATCACTTAAAATTAGATCCAAAAGCCAAGAAAACCAAAACGGGTCAGTACCAAACAGGCGAAGATATTTTGCAAGGTTTGAGTGAGCATGAGATCATACAAAAGATTTTATTGGTAAGGCAATTTCAAAAGTTAAAATCGACCTATGTAGATGCCTTGCCAACCATGATTAACCCTTTAACAGGTAGGGTTCACACAAGCTTTAACCAAGCAGTTGCTGCAACAGGAAGGTTGAGTTCAACCAATCCAAATTTGCAGAATATTCCTATTAAAACAGATAAGGGTAAAGAAGTGCGTAAGGCATTTATTCCAAGGAATGAAAATTATGTTTTGTTGAGCGCAGATTACTCGCAAATAGAGTTGCGTATCATTGCTTCGGTGGCCAAGGAAGAAGCCATGATAGAGGCGTTCAAAAATAAGTTAGATATCCATCAAGCTACAGCAGCAAGGGTCTTTGGCAAAGCCATCGAAGAAGTTACAAGTGATGAACGTAGGCGTGCCAAGGCAGTAAATTTTGGTATCATCTATGGTCAATCGGCTTTCGGTTTGAGCCAAAACTTAGGCATCGGAAGGAAGGATGCAGCAGCCATCATTGAAGAATATTTTAAAGCATATCCTGGGATCAAAACGTATATGGATAGCACCATCAATTTTGCCAAGGAACATGGTTATGTAGAAACCTTATTGGGAAGAAGAAGGTATTTACGTGATATCAATTCGGCCAATTTTACGGTCCGTGGATTTGCAGAACGCAATGCCATCAATGCCCCTATACAAGGTAGTGCCGCCGATATGATTAAATTGGCCATGATAAAAATTCACAAGGCTTTAAAAGATCCAGCCAATGGCATTGTGCATTCAAAAATGATATTGCAAGTGCACGATGAATTGGTATTTGATGTACACAAATCGGAGATTGAATTATTGAAACCACTAGTGATTCAAAACATGGAAAGCGCCATGGAGCTCCTCACGCCGGTTGTTGCCGAAGTAGGAGTGGGGAATAATTGGCTGGAGGCGCATTAACCCTTCGACAAGCTCAGGGTGACGCAGCCTAAGACTCGGTGGCTGAGCTTGTCGAATAATCGGTGGCTGAGCTTGTCGAAGCCTGTTTCAATGAAAACGCCTTTTCATGCGTAATTGCTGCAT
>CAMCJW010000317.1 GCA_945875195.1 Chitinophaga pinensis
AACCAAGAAAATAATTTATTGAATGCTCAGGTGAACGAATCAGTTACCAAAAAGCAACAAAATATTGCTGTGGTTAACTTGTTCAAAGCTTTGGGCGGTGGTTGGGATGCCCAATAATTGCTAGCTTTTTATTTAACTATTATTTCATCTGCAAATATCATTGAAGGGTAACCTTCGCCTGGATGACCTTTAGGCAATGGACCAAAATACTTGCATATTACTCTTAGTTTGCGCACTTTTATGTTTTTAAAGTTACCATCTTCAATAGCTCTTTTTGAAAAGCCATCTTTGCTGTAGGCAATTGATTGAGGTTCTCCATTCTTATCAATTTCGGTTAATTCAATTTCGAAAAAGATGGTGTCTTTATAATTGATGCCATCTTCCGAAATTAGGAGTTGAATTTGCTTAGGAAGAAAAACCCATGATGGCGTATTTTCATAAAAGCTCATCTTAAAATAATTCATTTTTATGCCATTTTCAAAATTAAGGTCAACAATTAAATCACTACCCGAGTACCCTTGCCACCTGCCGCTTCTTAAATTGTTTTTATCGCCAATTTTTCCATCGGCCAAGCCCATTGGTCCGCCAGCAGAATAAGATGGATGGTATTTGCTATATGGAACATTGATCTTGCTTATTTTGCCAATTGCTTGGTGGTAAATAAAACTGTCTACACTTACCTTAAAAATTGCATCAGCTCCATTTAAAGTTGCACAATTTATTTGGATATCTTCTTTAGAATAGAAAGGTTTTTTATAAATTTTGGAATCTAAACTTGGCATGCACTTTCCAAGACAATAATAAATAGGGTCATTGCTTAATGGGGCAGATATCTTGTATTCTCTGCCTTTATTGCTAATTTTCTCTGAGGCTGTAATGGTGCAATGATGGGGTAATTGGTTCAAGTCCGATAAAGCGTTATCAAATTTGTTGAGGTTGTTTTGTAACCACCAATTTCTATTTTCATTTAAATACAAGTAGCTAAAATCTTGTTTTAAGTTCAATAATTTTTGTTTAAGCTGATCCAATTCTTGCAATAAAATAGCTATAGGATATTGCTTCAAAACAAAAGATGCATAGTGGGAGCGAAACAAATTTTTCTCTAATGAAAATTGCGTTTCCTTCATGGCATATTTTAAATTATCGCCTCCACAGTTTTTAGATTTTACATTAATAAGCAAGCTATCCACCTTCTTATAAATACCAGCCAATTCGGACAAGGCCTGGGTATTAGCTAACTCTACTTCATTACCAATATAATCAGGGTGAAGCGGAAATATTGGTTCAAAAAAAGTGGCATTGTGCAATATTTTCTTGGCCTTACCTTGATGCAGTTTAGCAAACTGTAAAGCATACTTACTCAAAGGTATTCCCCAAAATTGTAGGTCGTACGACGCTAAAAAATTGCTCCATCTTTCATCCGAAACAGTATTGGGCAATGGGGCATTCCAACTTAAATCTGCTCCCCAAATAAACCCTTGCCAATTGTTGTTAAATAAGGCAAATCCGTCATCATCCCAACTTGTGTTGAGTACTCCTTTGGCTCCATATTGGTAACCATCTCTTATTAGGTTATAAATATTTTTTTTGGCAACCTCTTGGTTTGGATATAGGTTCAGCCAATTGCTAATGCCAGGTGCTACCCAAAACTCAAACCCAGCAGCTTCAATGGGTTCAAGCATTTTATTAAAACTACTTGCATCATCATAAGCCCAAGGAACCAAAATAATATCTTTGGGTATTTTGTTTTTTATCTCTGGATAATTGGCAATAATATCGCTCCACATCACAATCCTTTTTCCACTTGGTTTTAAGAGTTTATAAATCCTGTTGATGTGATAGGCATACAATTTTCCAATGCCCATAGAATCTGCCATTCTTTTACTTTGTTGGGTGCCTAAACCAAAAGTTTCATCGGCGTTGATGTGAAAGTATTCTCCTTTATAAACTTCATTCTGTTCTATATAAAAGTCGTTGAGTAGTTGGTAGGTTTCCTCTTTGGTGGGAGATAAGATATGGTCATTTTCACCCAAATTTTTATAAGCTGGGTTTGCCAATATTTTTTCCATGTGTCCAAACGACTGCTGATTGGCAATAAGCTTAACATGGTAAAGATTCGCATATTGCTGAAGTTCTTTTATCTCTGAAGGGGTAATTCCGTCCTTGGGTGAAATGCTTGCGTGACTTTTATACTTAAAAACATGTTCGGTATAAAGGGTAAAATAATTGAGTTTATAATACGAAAGTGTTTTAATTTCCAACTTCAATTGATCCATGGTAGGTATAGGTCCTCTGCTAATATCATCTTGCCAAGCCCTAATGGAAAATGAAGGCTTGTCATAAATCACACCTGCTTTTATTTGGTTCAAGTTAAACAATTGCTTCATGGTTTGATAGCCATAAAATAAGCCTGTTTCGGTTTGAGCCAAAAGCAAGATGCTGTTCTTTTCTATTTTAATAACATAGCCTTCAACCCCCGGATTAAAACTACCATTGAGTTGCAACCTGCCCATGTATTGTTTCCATTTTTTTGAGCCAATCAATTGCAATTGCAATTTGGTTTGAACCGTTTTATGAGGTGCCACTTTTTTAAGGGCTTCGGTTTGAACCCATTGCTGCAAATCAGCATTCAACAGGCTATCTCTGCTATAGCATTCTATTTGGTAATTAGTAGAAAAGGTAAATATTCCTTCTTGTTCTATGCATAAAAATGGTTTTGGAATAATAGCATATTGTGCAAATAGCTTTGGATAAGAAAATGATAAAACAAAACCCAACAATAAAAGTCTACATCTCATTGGGGCAAATTAAGGAAACTTGTTTACTCTTTCAATAATTTAACCTGAACATTCTTTCACTTACAAATTTTGTTTGATCTCGTATTAATTTTGAGAAGTAAAACCTACTTCCTTGGCTTAGCGTACCACTTGTTTAATTTATAGGAAAGCCAGGCCGATCCTGCTCCAATAAATGCACCTGCTATTACATCTGTGGGGTAATGTGCACCCAAATGCATTCGTGAGTAACCTACTGCTCCTGCCCAAGCATAGGAAGGAGCTATAACATACCATTTTGGATAGGCAATACTCACCGAAGTGGCTAAAGAAAATGCGAGCGATGTATGTCCAGA
>CAMCJW010000318.1 GCA_945875195.1 Chitinophaga pinensis
CAAGCCAATTTTTGTAGTGATGAAAACTGAAATGGGCTACCCTATTGACTTTATGATGGGTAGTCATAAATGGCATGGGGTTGCACCTAATGATGCAGAACTAGAAAATGCTTTGTCACAATTGCCTTCTACACTAGGCGACTATTAAGTTCGTTTGGCATACATGAGGTCTATTTTAAAATTTATTTGTGTTTTTTGGTTGTTGATTTCAACCATTTTTTCGGTTCAGGCCCAAACTCCTAGACCTATAAAAACACGCATTTTATTTTTGCTAGATGCAAGTGGAAGTATGTATGCAAGAATGGAAAGCGACTCAAGAATAAATGTTGCTAAACGATTATTGAACAAAACCATTGATAGCTTGGTGGGAACCAAAAACTTGGAAATTGCCTTGAGAGTTTATGGTCATACTTCGCCACCTAATGTTAGGAATTGTAAGGATACTAGGTTAGAGGTTCCGTTTAGACCCAATAATTTTGCTGAGGTAAAAAAGCGTTTGCAAAGCATCAATCCGAAAGGCACTACCCTCATAGCCCAATCTTTGTTGCAATCTGCTTACGATTTCCCCAAGGAGCCTTATACCCGCAATGTAATCATACTTATAACCGATGGTATAGAAGAATGTCAGGGCGACCCATGTGCAGTTTCGGAAGCATTGCAAAGTCAGGGTATTATTTTAAAGCCTTTTATCATTGGCATTGGATCAACAGAAGATTTTAGAAAAGCCTTTGATTGTGTGGGCAGGTACTATGATGCCAATACTGAACAAGGATTTGAAGACGCCTTGAACATTGTGGTTTCGCAGGCATTAAACAATACCACTGCACAAGTTAATTTATTGGATGTATTTAGCAAGCCAACCGAAACCAATGTAAACATGAGCTTTTACGACATGAACTCAGGGCAGTTGATGTACAATTACATGCATACCATCAATGAAAGAGGTAACCCAGATACGGTTCAACTTGATCCTGTTTTTAGGTACAGAATGGTGGTGCATACTTTGCCTCCGGTGGTAAAAGAAAACATTGATGTTACACCAGGAAAGCATACCATTATTGGGGTTGATGCCCCACAAGGGCAATTAATGGTAAAGGTAGATGGCCTAACCAATTACAGTGGTTTGCAGTTTTTGGTTCGACAAAAAAACTCCAATAAAACCATCAATGTACAAGATGCCAATACCAAAGAAAAATATTTGGTTGGTAAGTATGAAATTGAGGTTTTGTGTTTGCCAAGAATGGTGAGAGAGGTTAGCATTGACCAAAGTTATACCACCACACTTCAATTACCTCAACCAGGAAAGCTTATTGTAAATTGTCAGTTACAAGATTACTATGCCGATATCTATCAAATGATTAGAAATGAGTTGGTATGGGTATGTAAATTGCCAGTTGAAAAAAGGAGCCACCAGCTCATTATGCAACCAGGTGACTATAAAATTATATACCGTTCAAAAGGTGATAGCAGAAGCAGTCATACTTTTGAAAGACTGATTAAAATTACCAGTGGTCAGGCCACAAATGTATTATTGAATTAATGTAATATTGAACCTTGTTGGTTTGAACCTATAAAAGCGCAAGAATGAAAAAGTTTGACATCCAAAATGTAAAAGACACCCGCAGTGGGTTTGGTGCAGGATTATCGGAATTAGGAAAAAGTAATCCTAAAGTAGTGGCACTTTGTGCAGATTTAACTGGCTCATTAAAAATGGACGCCTTCCAAAAAGAGCATCCCGAAAGATTTTTTCAAGTAGGTATAGCCGAAGCCAATATGATGGGAGTGGCAGCTGGATTAACCATTGGCGGCTGGATTCCATTTACCGGAACTTTTGCCAACTTTAGTACCGGCAGAGTTTACGATCAAATTCGTCAATCTATTGCTTACAGTGGTAAGAATGTAAAAATATGTGCCTCTCATGCAGGTATTACATTGGGTGAAGATGGCGCAACACACCAAATATTAGAAGATTTAGGCTTAATGAAAATGTTGCCAGGCATGGTAGTTATCAATCCATGTGATTATAATCAAACAAAGGCCGCAACCATTGCCATTGCAGATTATAACGGTCCCGTTTACTTACGTTTTGGAAGGCCTGCAGTTCCTAATTTTACTTCGGCAACAGAACCTTTTCAAATTGGAAAAGCCTTAATGTTGAATGAAGGAAAAGATGTAACAATTTTCACAACCGGACATTTGGTATGGAAAGCCATTGAAGCTGGACATGCTTTAGCAGAATTGGGCATTGATGCAGAGATTATTAATATACATACCATTAAACCATTGGATGAAGAGGCTGTATTGAAATCGGCAGCAAAAACACGTTGTGTAGTAACAGCCGAAGAGCACCAAATGAATGGTGGTTTGGGAGATAGCATTGCACAATTATTGGCACGTAAATTACCTACGCCAATGGAAATGGTAGCTGTAAATGATAGTTTTGGTGAAAGTGGTACGCCAGATGATTTAATGAAAAAATATGGTTTAGAAAGTAGTAACATTGTTGCTGCAGTGCAAGCGGTACTCAAACGTAAATAATTATGAACTCCTCACTCTTCAAAAAAATTGGGCTCGTTTTACTGGCTTTATTATTCCTATTGCAATTTGTTCAACCAGCCAGAAACGAGGGCCAATCAAGCGGACCAAATGATATTACTCAAGCCATGAATGTGCCTGTTTCGGTTCAACAAACATTGGAGAAAAGCTGCTATGATTGTCATAGTAACCATACAGCATATCCTTGGTATAGCAACATTCAACCATTGGGATTTTGGTTAAAAGACCATGTGGATGAAGGAAAAGAGGAGTTAAATTTTTCGGAGTTCAATACCTATACGCCTAAGCGCAAGGCCAAGAAGATGAAGGAAATTGTAAAGGAAATTGAAGAAGGTGAAATGCCTTTATCGTCGTATACGCTTATTCATCGCAATTCAATATTAACGGAGGCACAAAAAGCAGAATTGATTGAATGGGCAAAAGCAAATCAACAATTTGTTCCAAAAGATAGTGTTGTTGTTACCTCTGCGGAACGCGGCGAAGAAAAGTATGAATCGCAAAAGGATCATTAGGTTTCATTAATCAAATCATATTCAACCCTT
>CAMCJW010000319.1 GCA_945875195.1 Chitinophaga pinensis
GCTCCAAGTATTTTAGGCATCATTGGCTATAGTCCAAAGTTCAACAAAAGTTGGGGATTTTCTTCACAAGCTATTTTCTCGGCGGATACTTTTGAAGCATCTCAATTTGTAAGAATAGGTGCTAATTACAAAGACAAGGTTCAATTTGGCATTGGCATAGATTTACTACAAAACTTTAAGACAAAGAATTTAAATTATAACTGTGGTCCCTTTATTAGATTTAACTTCTGAATAGAGAAATACTACGCATAACATTTAGAGGATTAAAAGAAAAAGAGCCGCGTAAAAGCACTGTGCGAAGTTTCACGGTTTTTTTTATTATACTTTGTATTGGCTGAAATCGAATTATTGAAAATTGCGCTTCCTTTGGTTGGCAGGGTTTTGCTTTTCTGATTGCTTACATCCGAATATTTTTGTGTTCAAATAGTCAATAGTTTGTCTTGTGTGGGCATTTAGGCAATTTAAATTGTGTAATTACCTTGCTATTTGTTTTTTAAAACTCATCAAGAGTTGCAACTCAATCAACTTCGTAGGTGGTGTTGCTAATTCATATCTTACTTTGTATCGGAATGGCGCATTTGCATATATATTAGATAAAAGCTACACATAAAAGCAATTAACCGCTTATCCTATTTTTTTTGGCAAGTAGTTAACTTGTAAAGTAATTTGTGTCTTAAGGATAAGTTATAATAATTATGAAAATACAAGCCATACAACAACAAATTGCAAAATATTCAATCAAATAAAATTATTACTAAAACAACTAAACTCCGAATAATATAAGGAAGGACATAAACAAAGTAAATTCATGATTTTCTATATTTTATTTGAAAGAGCAGCAATGAGTAATAAAAGTCAAAATAACCGTTTTAAGAAACTGGCATTAAATGTTTAATGTGTTTGCTATCAATACTATAACTTTAATTTTAAATATATAATTAAGAATATTTATTTTGCTTTATGGAGTCTATAGTTAGTTATAAACCATCAAATCCGCTGTTAATAGATAAAGTTTCGTCAATAGTTTTTTGGCGCAGGTCAGCCGATTTTAATAACTCAACTATTTTTTTACCTAACAATATCTGTGGGTTTGGATTTACATTATCAGGAGATTTATTCGTAAAAAACAATTCTGATTACCAAATAATGCCCTCATTTGGCGCCAGAAATACGCTCGTAAAACCAAGTGAGATTAAAACTTCAGGTGACTTTTTAAATATTTCTATTCGATTAAAAATACCAAATGGATTGAGTTTGTTTACAAAAATACCTATGGAAGTTATTTATGAAGAAGAAGCAATTTCTTTACATGATATTTTCCCAAATCAAGAAATTACCAATATTGTAGATTCACTATTAGAGGCAAAAAACGATGAAGAAAAAATAAAAGTAATCGAACTATTTTTAGTATCTAAATTAATTTTCTCACAATCGCCTTTGTTTGCTGCAATAATCAATAAAATTGATTTTGCAAAAGGTAATTGCAATGTAGAACAATTGGCAACATCTTTCTCGGTTTCAGTGCGAACCATTCAAAGATTGTTTAACAAATTCCTAGGTGTTAATCCAATCAATTACATTAACCTTATTAGATTTAGATTCCTATTGCAGCTTTCTTCAAATGCAGATACTGATTTGCTAAGCAATGCATTAGATGTTGGTTATTATGACCAGTCGCATTTTATAAAACATTTTAAAGTTTTTAGCTCATTAACACCTTTGCAGTACTTTGAAAAAAAATCTATCATAAAGGTGTCCGATTTTTACAATCTTTAGATTTTTAAACAAAATACATTCGTAATAAATAAAATCTAATATTTAGAGAGATGAAAAAACTATTTTTAGTAATTGCGTTATGTTGTGTAAAGATATTGCATGCGCAATTCAATTGGACAAATGTATCATCGGCACCATACAATGCATCAAAACAAGATGGTATATTTTTTATTAACAAAGATACAGGATGGGTGGTGAATGGTTCAGGCGCCATAAACAAAACAATAAATGGTGGAGCAAGTTGGATAAAACAAAAAAATAGCCCCGGCACCTATTTCAGATCAGTTGCCTTTGTAAATAATCAGATAGGCTTTGCTGGAAACGTTGGTACCAATTATTACCCAAATGTAACAGATGCAAACCCGCTATATAAAACCATAGATGGGGGAAATAGTTGGACAGAAGTAGCATCATCTATTACCGGCACTGTTCCCGCAGGAATTTGTGCCATACAGGCTGTAAATGCCAATGTTATTTATGCAGCTGGCAGGGTTGGTGGGCCGCCTGTTATCATAAAAAGTACTGATGGCGGCACAACATGGGTAGGCAAAAACTTATCGTCACAATGCGAGATGATACTCGATATTTATTTCCATTCAAAAGACACAGGGTATGTATTTGCTGGAACAAGTGCAGATATAACTGTTGCATCTGCAAGAATTTTGAGAACAACAGACGGAGGACAAAACTGGACGCCAGTTTTTACATCGAACAGACCATTTGAAATTACATGGAAAGCCTGGTTTCCTTCACACCAAGTTGGTTATGCCACTATACAAAGTTATAATAGTAGCACTTCTCAGCGATATATTGTAAAAACAACCGATGGTGGATTAACATGGAATGAACTGCCACTGGTAAATAATGGCACAAGAGAATTTGGAATTGGCTTTATTAATGATAGTGTTGGCTGGGTAGGCGGAGAAAACAGTGGGTATCAAACTATAAATGGTGGCCTTACCTGGACACCTGTTAATTTGGGTCAATACGCAAATAAATTTAGTATTGTTAATAACACTGATGGTAGCTCCACAGTTTATGCAATAGGATTGCGATTATTTAAAATGACTACGGGTATTGTTTCCGGATTAAATCAGTACAAAACTGAAATAAAAGGGGCATTGGCGTACCCAAATCCTGCAACATCAGGTGGATTTATTTCCATATCATTAGAAAGCATCAAAACAAGAATTATAAAGGCAGAACTAATATCAGTTGATGGAAAAAGTACCTTTCCATTGTTTAAAGGATATTATTCAGGCACCCATGAATCGCCATTTATGCTACAATTACCAAATATTAATCCGGGTAACTACT
>CAMCJW010000320.1 GCA_945875195.1 Chitinophaga pinensis
AGTTGGCACTTTTGAGTTATATGACGTGTCTCTACCCTGCCAAGTATGCTTCCAGCCACCGTTTAAGGCATTGATATAATCTGCATTTGGACCCGTTACCAATATTTTTTCTCCCACATTCAGTGGTAAAATATGATTCTCATTTTTAAGCAATACAATACTTTGAGTTGCTAAATCGTAACTTAATTTTTTACTTTCTAGTGAACCAGGTTGAATATAAGATTCCATAGCTGGTAGTTTCTCATCAAATAAACCTAACTCGTATTTTAAAGTAAGGATTCTTAGCACCGCTTCGTCTATTCTTTGCTGCTTAATTTTTCCCTCCTTCACATTTTCAATGAGGTATTGGGTAAATACTAAATCCATTGGAACCATTGCCAAATCTATGCCTGCATTGATAGCCAAAGCCACTGCCTCTTTATAAGTAGCAGCAATCTTATGCCTATCAGTTAAGTTTTTAATGTCTTCCCAATCTGTTACAGTTATTCCCTTAAATTTCAATTCATCTCTCAATATAGTTTGTAAATAAAACTTACTAGCATGCACTGGTTCACCATTAATTTCAGAAGAGTTAATCATAATGGTTTTTGCCCCAGCCTCAATTGCTTTTGCAAAAGGATATAAAAATATTTGACGCAATTGGCGCTCTGCTATATAAGCTGGCGTTCTATCATGTCCACTTCTAGGATCACTGTAACCAACATAATGCTTTAAACAAGCTGCAACTCCGGCGTATTCTCCACCAGCAGTATTTTGGTAACCTTTTACCATAGCCACACCCATTTGAGAAACCAAAAATGGATCCTCCCCAAAAGTTTCCCAAAACCTTGGCCACATTGGATTTCTTCCAACATCTAAAACTGGAGAAAAATTCCAAGGAATGCCACTAGCCCTCACATCGGTTGCAACATAAGTGGCCATTTTTTGTGCCAATGCTGGATTAAATGTTGCTGCCAGTGCAATTTGTTGAGGATAAAGTGTTGCACCAACCGTATAATTGGCGCCATGTATGGCATCTATACCATACAAAACAGGTACTTGTAACCTGCTTTGTAAACTGTATTTCTTGATAGCCGCATGCACCTCTTTCCAGTAGGAAATTGGATAGGTATGTCCGCCTACATTTAAAATAGATCCAATACCCAAATTCACAATTACATTCTTCAATTTAGCAGTGTCCATGGCATGAGGTACCTCTAAATTAAACCCCTCACCCTTTGTAATCATCTCAATGGTAAGTTGGGTCATTTGACCTGCCTTTTCCTCTAAAGTCATTTTGTTTAACAAAGCTTTAGCCTGACTTTCTGCAGTCTTTTTTTGTGGCATTCCACACTGCATCAATAAAGCCAATAACGAAAACATCCCAAGCAATTTTCTATTCATCTTGTTAATTTTTTTGTATACTTATTTCATCAATCCAAACATCACCAATTCCATTCAATTGAATTAAAAACTGTTTGAACCTATTTGTGTCGAAACCATTTTTATCAAAGTTAAAATCTGTAAATGGTATAGTAACTTCCATCCAGTTTTCTTTGAGCTTACTTGGGCTAGCATAATTACTTACTACATTCACTAAACTGTTTTTTCCGTTGTAAGATTCAAAGCCAACTTGTATTTGCCCTAAGGCAGCAGGATAATTTCCTTTGATATAAAAATGTAAGCTCAATTGATTCATAGAATCTAGAATAGCTATTGCTTGCCAATGATTCCAATTTAAACCCATTTGCCTATTTCCCTTACCCATTTCTTGCTCATTCCATTTTAGGTTCAAACCTTTATTGCCCGCATAAAATTCATCGCTTGTTAATGCAATGTTTCTGCCCACATAATTACCCAAACCCCAAGCATACGTTAACTCATCATGGAATAAGCTTATTGGGTAGTTTGTAGCAGTTACCTGACCAAATTTCTGGCTGTTACCAGGTTTTATTTCTGCACCTCCAATTTTCAATTCATCAAACAAAAAAGCACCAGACCCTTGGCACTCTATATTCAAACTTTTGATATTACTAAAATCACTTAATGGCGCAGATGCTTGTAAAAAAGTACTCAAAGGAATGCTCACTTTTTGCCATTGCGTATCTATTGGATAGCGTTGCAATTGTTTTGCTTTTAAAACAGTAGCTGTTTGCACTCCCGCGTAATCTTCTAATAAAAAAATAAGTGTTGGAATAAACTGTTTGCCATCAATTGCGCGCATACAAAAATCAATACTGCCCGTTGCCATCACATCACTCAAATCTTTGGGCGCATAACCATTCCAACCAATTCCAAATCCTATCCAAGGGCATTTTCCTGTTTTGTCCCAGGCTATACTCAAACAAGACTTACCAGAATAGGAAATACTATCAATGCGAGCAAAATTTTTGCACTCTGTTTTCTCTAGGCCCCAAACATCCACAGATTGATCGCTATAAACTTCTCTATCTTGAAACTCTCTTGAAGACTTAGAATCATAGGTGCTTCCCCATTCATCTACCAATTCTGTTTGCTGCATGTGAATGCCGCATGCACTTAGCAGAATGAATAGGACAAAATAAAATGCGACTAACTTTTTCATCAAGGTTGAAAAGGTGTATTATAGGTAAATGAACAATAATCCATTCCAACTCTTGTTGCACCTGATGTTCCGGCTTGTGCTAGCAACAAAAATTGAGCAGCAATAATTCTATCTAAATCTTTTCTTCCGGTACGGTCTACATTTCCAAAGCCACCTGAGGTAGAAATTTTAGTAGCCGAATAAGGAAAACTCACCAATTTCCAACCAGTCCAATTTACTGGGAAACGGTAGGTATAAGCACCTTCCTCAGCAGGCTGGTAAATGCCATCTTTGTTATCATCTTCCTGAAACTCTATGCTCATTTCTGCCTTGTTATCGCCCCATCCATAAACGTAGGCATTGAAGAATACCTTTTCTGGATTATCTGTACTAAATTTAAAATAATTTTCACCAGTACCTTGGCTAACTTTTGCTGATAGGTTCATACCGCATAAAAATAAACTAGCGCTAGGACCATGGTTTCCGGCTAAAACATAATAGCGTGTTTTTTCGGCTGGAGATATTCCTTGGTAATTGACTGT
>CAMCJW010000321.1 GCA_945875195.1 Chitinophaga pinensis
GGTTTTACACAGCTTTGTTAAATTATTATTCTAAAATCAATCTATCAGTTAACTTTTTGCCGTTTTGTTTAATTTCAATAATATAAACACCTCTAGCTAAATCGTCGGTTGCAATGCTGTTATTACCTTTATTTTCAATGGTTTTGCTCATTACGGTTTGACCCAAAATATTGATTAAATTAACCTCCGCAGCTTGTTGATTGCTCAATTCCACTTGTAATAAATTTTTTCCGGGATTTGGGAAAAATTTTGCAAATGCCTCTTGGTTGTTTTGGTTCAACCCAACTGGATATACTTGAATGTAATTTGATTTCAAAATAGTTTTGTTACCAGCTGCATTGGTTGCCCTCAATTGAACTGAATAAGACCCTGAAACATTGAATTGAACCTTGGGATTCTGACTAACCTGACTGGTTCCATTCACATAAACAACTCCTCCATTCGGCGTGATAGTCCATTGCCAAGAAATTGGGCTACCTGTGCTCAGGTCTGTAAAATCTACTAACTCGCTGATTGCTGGGTTCAAATTACTTGCTTTGAAATCTGGTTTTACCCCTTCTCTTATTTTAATATAATTTGTTTTTAGTGTATCGTCTGCGCCTCCATCATAATTAACAGAGAGTTTTACAGAATAATCGCCAACGGCATTAAATATAACTTTAGGATTTTCACTTGTTGCACTTGACCCTGCCGCATAAACAAAGTTGTTAGGAGTAATTACCCAACTGTAGTTTTTGGGATTGCCAAATGAGCGGTTATCTAAAGTTATGGTATCTCCGGTGGCCGCAGCGGTTCTATTGGCAGTAAAGTTACAGTTATTTATATAGGCTTCAGCTCTATACCTGTCCTTCATTTTTATACTTGTAACGGCATTTGTGGTTGAATTAACCACAACTTCCATAATTGGATAGCGCTCATTTTTAGCTAACCATGTATATTCAATTCTAGCGCTGGGAATAGGGATACCAAAGCCACCAAAAACTATAGAGTCGGTTCCGTTAATAGTAGATTTTATCCTAATGCAATCAAAGGTGCCATAAGGAGTAGTAATGGAGCCCCATCCATCTACAACCGTTGTTCTATTGCCACTTTGCTTTAAGGCACCAAGTGTTGGTAAACTTGCTTCACCTAAATAGTTACTAGTATATGTTTTACCGTAAGTTAATGGATATTTAAAAACAGTATCCCTTAAACTATAAACAATGCCTAATGGCAAGCTTTGTATGGTTGCACCTCTTCCTTGAATAACTAATGCTGCATTTGTAGCCCTATAAAAACTATATACATTTGAGGCCCCTCCGCCCAATGGTCCTAATGCCAAATCACTTTCTGGAATACCATATGAAGCAGAAAAAAACTGAAGTAGATAAGGCGTACTTGTTGGAGCGTAATATTTTTGAATATCTTGGTTATTAATCTTTAGGTTACTAAAATTCCAATTGTAATTAGTATCTGCTGCCGTATAATTGAAAACACTTGTGGAGGTGCTATATCTCAATGTGTCATTTACCTTTGGCATATCCGAATTTAAAATGCTAATTTGAGAAAAAGCTGCAAAGTTTATCAAGATTGATAGTAGGAGTAATTTTATTTTCATTTTGCGATTATTTGTAAAGCAAATTAAGTTAAAATTTAACTAATTTAACAGGTGAGCGAATTATAGCAAAGATCTCACAATGTGGAAAATCACTTTTTGTTATTAACATGGCACAATTAACTTGTGGAAAGCTTGTGGAAATACCTGCCCATACATTTTCTTACTTTGTAAAAGAAACCACAGAGATATTGAAGAACTTAGATAAAAATATTTGGCAATACATTGGCCATTACCTGCACAAGCATAATGAGTTATGCTTGCAAGGTATAGGACGTTTTGCAACTCAAGTTCATGGCTTTTCTGTTGATCCAATTTCAAAAAAGATTGTGCCTGCCTACAAAAAAATATACTTTCAAGTAGGAGATTTCGAGACGAGCCCAAAATTTTTGGCTTTCGTTTCCGCTATTTTGGATCAACCCGAAATATTTATTGTGGATAATATTAAGTTAATATTGGCGGATTTTGTTGTTACCACAAAAGTAAATCAAAAGCAAGTGGTTGAAAATTTTGGCGTATTCAAATTCAATGTAACAGGAGAGTTGGTGTTTGAATCTGGCTTAGATTTAACTTTCAACGACCATACGTTTGGACTAAAGCCTGTTCATTTTGCTGCAAATTTACTAAAAACCAAACGTCTGGTGGTAGAGGAACAAGAGCAAGAAGACCAAGAACTCAACGAAATGCGTGAAAGCTCTCTCAAAGAACTAAAAGTACTTTTAGATAATGCCAGAATTTCAGAAAGCACCAAGCCCCAAAAAGGCAGCAAATTATTCCCAATTGTAGCTACGACACTTACCTTAATTTTATTGATTAACCTAGGTTTTTTCTTGATTAATGGTCCGGTTTCTCAATTTAAACAGCAGATTTCTCAAATGAGTTTGTTGGGAAATACCGCTCAAATAATAGATTCTCAATTAACAGAAACTGCCAATGTAAAAATAGCTGAACCTATTCAGCCAATTATACAAATAGAGACAGTTGAATTGGTGCAACCATCTTTTGATAGTATTGCTGCACACATTGGTTATGTATTCACAAAAGGAAATGATGATTTTGATAGCAACTCATATACTGTTCAGGCTCCTGTATTGGCTGAACCAATTATAAATGCTACAGTTCATGAAAGTACACCTATTCCAACAGCCCAAGTAATTGAGGAGCCGGTTTTGAGCTCATCTTCTACTGATGAAATAGTGACAGATATGCCTAATATGGTTAGCGTTGACGCCTCAGACAATGGCATAGAAAAAGGCTTTTACGTTATTACTGGCGCCTTTAAAAATGAAAAAAATGCTAATAAATTAAAAGACAAACTCATCAAGAATGGCAATGCTACAGCCCTTGTTATCAAGCCAGCATCCCATCCTTGTTATTTGGTTTCTTATCAAAAAAATACAACCTTAAATCAAGCTTTAAACCAGTTAGAGCAAAAGCAGGAGGCAAATCCTTCAATTTGGGTTTATTGTGCTTATTAAAG
>CAMCJW010000322.1 GCA_945875195.1 Chitinophaga pinensis
AAATATTACAACTTAATGATTAATTCTTGCGTAAAATGTCACGAAAGCTATTGCAGTGGCCCTTTAAAAAGGATTAATAAATTCCCTATTCAATAAATTTGACCTATTTTTCAAAAGAATTAGTTGTTCATCCAATTAATTTTTATATTCGATTAATAACTAAGGTATTAAATCAATCATTTTTTAAACTTATGCATAAAATTTTTACACCAAGTTATTTAAAAAAGCTCTTGGTAGCGTTCGCATTTTTAGGCGTTGCAGAATCTGTATTTACATACACAGCCGGACCGCCAGCTGGTTATACCAATGCTCCTGGTAACTCAAACTGTACAGGCTGTCACAGTGGTAGTCCCATCACAAGCGGCACTCAATGGTCGGGTATAACCCTTACCAGAGCAGGTGGAGGTGGTATGTCTGGGGTGTTGCCCAACGCTGCAAATGCCATGACCTTGAGTTTTACCTCCCCAACAAGCACTACCATGGGATTTCAGCTTTGTGTTTTACCTTCATCTGCTACAAGCACCAGTGCATCTGTTGGTACCTTTAGTTTTGGCACCTCTACCTTGGTTCAAACTACCTCCAGCACTTCTCCTGCTAGACAATATTTAATGCATACCTCTAGTGGCGTTGGTTTTGCAGGCGGCACTGCAACATGGAATTTTAATTGGCAAACTCCTACCACTTATACCGGTGGGGCTACATTTTATGTCGCCCTTAATGAGGCAGATGGTAATTCATCTTCTTCTGGCGATAATATCTACCTTAAAACATTTACTGCAACCGTACTGCCGGTTCGTTGGTTGGATTTTTCTGCCACGCATACTGTAGATGGCGTTAGGTTAAAATGGAGTACGGCTCAAGAAATTAACAACCAAAAATTTGAGGTGGAGAGAAGTGACGATGGTGTTAATTTTGAAACCATTCACACTACTAAGGGAAAAGGTAACAGTGAAACCACCTCTTATTATTCATATACAGATAGCAATCCGCTGAATGGAAAAGCATTTTATAGGATCA
Source organism: Chitinophaga pinensis (assembly GCA_945875195.1). Taxonomy (GTDB): domain Bacteria; phylum Bacteroidota; class Bacteroidia; order UKL13-3; family UKL13-3; genus B1. The sequence continues at coordinate 1,018 of CAMCJW010000322.1, forward strand.
AACAAATTGATTTTGATGGAAACTCTGATTATTCTGTTGTAGTGAATTATGAGCCAAATGGTTTGGATGAACCTATTGTTTTAGTAAACGCCAGCACACAAAGTGTTTGGTTCAGCCAGCCAGATGCTATTAAAGAAGTAATTGTTTGGGGTTTAAATGGCCAGGTGGTTAATAAATTTGAAACCAATGGCAATGCTACTTTAACATTAACTGGTTTACAGAATGGCCTTTATTTAATAGAAATTAACGGAACGCAAGGTTCTCAATGGATGAAAAAATTATTGGTTCAATAACCAATAATTTTTTCTCCTGAGTATTATCTGTAAAGTACTTCTTTAACTGCTTTTATTGTTTTTTCTACGTTAGGAAGGAACTCTTCAACGAATGTAGGCGCGTAACCTAATGGCGTGTCTTGTGTGCAAATTCTGCGAATAGGTGCATCTAAATGATCAAATGCATTCTTTTGAACCATATAGGTAATCTCAGTTGAGATAGATGCCAATGGCCATGCTTCTTCAACAATAACCAAACGGTTTGTTTTCTTTACACTATTGATCACGGTATCATAATCGATAGGGCGAACGGTGCGTAAATCAATAACCTCGCAGCTAATTCCTTCTTTAGCCAACTCTTCGGCTGTGCCTAAAGCCACTTTCATTATTTTCCCAAAGGATACAATAGTTACATCTGTACCTTCTCTTTTGATATCGGCTTTGCCAATAGGAATTAAATATTCTTCTTCTGGTACTTCACCTTTTTCGCCATACATCTGCTCGCTTTCCATAAAAATAACTGGGTCGTTATCTCTAATAGCAGTTTTTAATAAACCTTTGGCATCATAAGGATTTGAAGGAACCACAACTTTTAGCCCAGGGCAGTTGGCATACCAATTTTCGAAGGCCTGACTGTGCTGTGCACCTAGTTGTCCGGCACTACCTGTTGGGCCACGGAATACCATAGGAATATTGAATTGTCCGCCACTCATTTGGTACATTTTAGCTGCTGCATTGATTACTTGATCTATGGCAACTAAAGAGAAATTGAAAGTCATAAATTCAATGATTGGTCTTAAGCCGTTCATGGCAGCACCAACACCAATACCTGCAAAACCTAATTCGGCAATTGGGGTATCAATGATACGCTTGGCGCCAAACTCTTCTAGCATCCCCTGACTAACTTTATAGGCTCCATTATACTCAGCTACTTCCTCGCCCATTAAAAATACGTTTGGGTCGAGGCGCATCTCCTCGCTAATGGCTTCTCTTAATGCTTCTCTAAATTGTATTGATCTCATGGTATTTTATTTCCAAGCGCAAAAATATAACCCTTTGTGGGATATCAAAGTTTTATTACTAAAATGTAAAATTTATTGAAAAATAATTCCAATGTTAACAAATCATTAACTATTTGTTATAAAATAGTTATATTTGTACTTATGAAAGAGAAAGGAAGATATTTTAGCTGGTTAACAAGGACTTACATTTGTTCTGTTTTCTTGTTGGGTCTTGTTTTTTTTGGGAATAGCACTTTTGCTGCCCCCAAAGAGGTTTCCTCTTATCAGGTAGATTTGTATGGTCATAATTTAACTGTTAGTGTTTTAGGCTTAAAACAAACCATTTCATTCCCATTAAACAAAAAAAATATTAGCGAGCAGATTCAAATGTTCGAATCTGTTGATTTAACAGCCTTGTTAGCCCAAATGGACAATTATTCTGTTGAATTTGGTATGGATGATATGGCCTATTTGTTATTTACCCAAAAGGTATGTAAATCCATTTTTGGTTCAAACCAAACTGCCAAGTTATTAGAATATACCATTCTAAAAAGAAAAGGATACAATACCTTATTGGGTTACTCTTTGGATAACGTTACTGTTTATGGTTACCTTGATTTTAAGGTTTTAAATAATACTTTTATCAATTATCAAGGATTGGTTTATACCGATTTATCTTTTGCTCAAAATATGGAAACTTGCGAGGAGCAATTGCTAGAAAAAATTTCTGGTGGAAGGGCAATTTTAATCAATGAAACACGCCCTCCATTTTATAATGC
>CAMCJW010000323.1 GCA_945875195.1 Chitinophaga pinensis
GTTTCAAATCCATGAGCACTACTTCCTCTGGTTTGCAATCAGCTAAAACAACTTTTTTTAGCAAAGCAGTATAACTCTCACTATCTAAATTGCTCAATAAATGATTGAAATTTGGTGGGCAATAAAAGTGTTCTTTGTATTGATTGCCAATAATGTTTTCCCAAGCGTATAAACTCGCAAAACCTTGCATCTCTATCATTTGAGGTATTAAGTTGCCAAGAGCGTCTTCACATATTCCAAAATCAATGCATATAAAATGAGGGTGGTCATTTTCATTTTTAACTTCAAGGTTTTTAGGAATGGCCCTTTGCGTGAGTTCTTTGAAATTGGGATTTAGAATTTCGTCGATGATATTTTCACAAGCAAAAATTAATGTTGTTTTCAGTATTTTATCAACAAAAATAGGCGTCTCGGCCACTCTAAATACTACTTCTTTGTTAAACAAGCTATCAAGATGTTGAAGGAATTTTTGATAATTTTCCTCTTTAAATGCTGCGTTGTATTTTTCTCTAATTGCTTGAATCATTTCAATGAACTAAATTAAAATGTTGTGAAAGGGCTTCATCTAAAAATACAGGAATCATATTTTTTTGTGTTGTAGGAATTTTATCTTCATCAGCCAAGAGTGTTATCATACTATCATATTTTTCCTGACCATAATTTTCTACTACCAAATTTTTCTTTTCTTCGCTTTTCAGGTAAAACTTCATTCCCTCTGCATCGGCTTCAGGGTGAAATTGGGTTCCAATTATTTCGGGTGTAAATTGAATGGCCATAATGGCTCTTTCATAAGGAATGTTTGGTCGTTCCTTTTCAATGGCCAATATTTTGGCGCCCATCCTATCTAAGGCATATAAATCTGGTTGTATTACCTGCCATTTTCTTGAGTCAACTGCATAGAATGGTTGAACCAGTAATTTGGTGAATTTATTTTCTAATCCATCTGTAGTTTTATACATCGGAAATATGCCAAATGATTCGCTCATTCTTTTACAAACATTGGCCAATTTAAAATGGTAGCAATACACTTGAAAAGAATGGCAAATGAGGAACACCATTTTTTTATGTTTATGGTTTTCATTGTAAACAATAACAGAGTGTAAAAATTCCAGATAGGCATCTTCCCAACCTTCCAAATCAATTGGACTGCCTGGTCCACCTGAAGAAATATAGGCATCAAAGCTTAAATCTGGTATTTGATTTTGCTGCCTTACATTAAAAACCTCCTTGGTAACTTCTAGTTCTTTTTCTTCTGCGTATCTGTTTAATATTTCATGGATATTCCTCATCCCTTGATTTGGCTCTCCTTTGTACATATCCAATATAGCAACTTTAAACGATGGCATTATTTATTCTTGTTAATTTGCAAAAATAATGGGTATTCAATTAAATAATAGAATACTTACAAACAATGGTTTAAATATCAGTTCCAATAAGTGTGGAGTGTGTAATAAAATCAACTAGTTCATTCATGTCTTTGTTTTTATTATAGACTTCCAATTGCCTATCAGCACCTGTTCCATTTTTAAGCATTTCATAAACATAACTGATGTCTTTTCTGCTCCCTAATTCATCTACAACATCGTCTACAAAATCGAGCAATTCTTCAATTAAGTATTTTGTTTCCACTTCTTTTTCTTTACCAAAATCAATCAATTTACCCTCAATACCGTAGCGCGATGCCCTGTATTTATTTTCGGCAATGAGTGCTCTGTTGTAATCTATGAATTGGATATTTTTTAATCTTAATAAATACAATTTGTAACACAATGCCTGAAAAATAGCAGCAATGGCAATGGTTTCATCCAATAACATTGGGATGTCACAAATTCTAAACTCAACGGTATCAAAGAAAGGATGCACGCGCAAATCCCACCAAATCTTTTTGGCATTGTCTATACAACCAGTTTTAATAAGAAGTTTTATATAGTTGTCGTATGCTTCAAAACTCTCAAAATAATCTGGAATGCCCGTTCTCGGAAATTTGTCAAACACTTTGGTTCTAAAAGATTTGAACCCAGTATCTCTGCCTTCCCAAAAGGGTGAATTGGTAGAAAGGGCGTATACATGTGGTAAAAAATAACGCATAGAATTGGCAATATGAATAGCCATTTGCTTGTTCTCCATCCCAACATGCACATGTAAACCAAAGATTAAATTAGACCTAGCAGCATCTTGCAACTCATGCACAATTTCTCTGTATCTGGGGTGATCAGTAATTAATTGGGTTTGCCACATACTAAAAGGATGGGTACCACTTGCGCCTATTTGCAATCCAAGGTCACCAGCCACCATGTTGATGTTTTTTCTTAAGCCAGCCAGCTCTTGCCTTGCTTGAGTGGTGTTTTCGCAAATGCCTGTGCCAACCTCCACAACAGCTTGGTGCATTTCGGCTTTCACAGAATCGTCGGATAGCAATTTGCCTGCAGCTTCCACAATTTTTTGCTCATGTGATTTTAGTTCTCGGGTAATTGGGTCAATTACCATGTATTCTTCCTCTATTCCTAAAGTAAATTTACTAGCATGCATCAGCTTTATGGGTTAAGTAAAAAGCCAATTCTGTTTGATCCAAAATTGACTTTTAGGTATTAAAAAATTATTTACCAGTTCCTTTTTGAGGTGCTTTTTTTGCCGCTACCTTCTTGGCAACTTTAGGGGTTGCCGTTTTAGTTGCTGTTGTTTTTTTTACAGTTGCGGCATTGCCAGCAGCCGATTCACGGATAAAGCCTCCCCAAGTTTGATTGTTTCCTCCCACAACATGACTTTTTGCCTTTTCAATGGCAAAATCTGCAGCGGTTTTAACTACCCAATCAAAATTTTCTTGTCCCACAGAATGAACATCTGCATCTGGAGCAGGGTTGCAAAAATCAATGGCATAAGGAATACCATCTCTAACCGCAAATTCAACTGTATTGAAATCATAGCCAAGCGCATTACAAAGGGTAAGGGTATATTCTTCCACCTTATTTAATAAAGCCTGACTAGAAACAGGGGTTTCTACCACATAACGCAAATGAGGTTCATTTCTTGGTTCATACTGCATTATTTTTACATATTTGCTACCAATG
>CAMCJW010000324.1 GCA_945875195.1 Chitinophaga pinensis
TAACAATAAAAATTTTGGAGATTTCAAGCTAACTATTTTTTTGTTTCTTTATTTCTTTTGAAATACTTTGAAAATAAGCGGCCTTCATGTAGGCATGTTTAAACCCTTTGCTGCCATCTAAAATGCCTCCCATTAAAATGTATGAACCCAGGAAAAAGAACATACCTGATAGGGGTGTTTGAAATATGAAATACTTTATTTTTTGAATAGGTGTCAATGTTTGATTTTTTGTTTGCTTGAGTTGTAAAAACCTTTTGGCTTCCCATGCAGCGTATTTCTCATGTTTTATTTTCCAATCGGTTTGATCCAAATTAACACGGTGTTCAATTTCAGTTTTCACCCTGCCCACCGGTCCACTCAATATGGGATGTTCATGGATTTCCATATCTAAATTCGACCAATAGTCTTCTTCCAACTTTTCAAATAAACCTGCCTCAGTTTGGAATAACGCTAGTTTATAAAGTGGATAGCCAAAACTTAACTTTTTACCTCCAATATAAATAGAATACTTAAGCCAAAATCCATGGTAAAAAGTTTGATTCATCGCAACTGATAATGCTTCTTTTGCCTTTTCAGTTAACCATTCATCATCGTCTAAAAAGAGCACCCATTTTGTGTTTGGCTTATGGTTTAAAAGAAACCAGTTTCTCTTTTTTGGATAATGTCCATTCCAATTAAAAAGCAATAACTCTGCCCCAAATTCCATTGCAATTTGGGTGCTTTTAATGTTATTTTCCGATTCAATGATGACAATTTTTTTTGCAAAATCTTTTCCAATTTGGTTCAAACATTCTCTAAGTTTTTCTCCAGAGTTTTTGCAAGGAATTGCAATAGTGAGATCTTGAATAGTTCGATCTTTATTGAACTGCATAAGGATTTACTCTAGGTTTTATAGGTATACATGGAAATCCAGAACATACTTGCCATTCTGGAAGGTCTGCCGTTACAACAGACCTTGCGCCAACAACTGTTCCTGCACCAACTGTAACTCCAGGATGAATAAAAGCTTCACTAGCAATCCATGCATAATCGCCTATAAAAATTGGTTTAGTTAACAAAGGAAATCCTGGTTTTGTATAGTCATGAGTACCCGCACATAAATGCGCACCTTGAGAAATAACAGCATATTTCCCTATATAAATTTTGTCTTGCGAGTATAGGTTCACCCCATTACCAATGCCACAATAATCGCCTAAGTGTAAATTCCATGGTGCCCAAATTTTAACTTTGCCATATACGTGCACTTTGCTACCAATCTTTGCCCCAAATAACCTTAGAATAAATCTTCTCCATGCATGAAAAGGTGCTGGAGAGTATTTAAATAGGATCAAACAAATGCTATTCCACAAAACTCTTTTTAACCTGTTTTTTAAGGAGAATGATGGGCCTGTATGTGTATTGCTATTTATCATATATACCAATGTGGTAAAATCTTTCTAGAAATAGCTCTGAGCAAAGCTGCAATCTTCTTTTTGGGCGATTGGTAATTTGAATTCCAATGTGCTCCAAATCCTACCGGATCTACATTTATTGGAAATCGAAGAAGGCATTTGTTTTTTTCAGCTACAGGCAAATTACTTGTGACAAATTGAAGCAATTGTTCAAAATGACTGAGTGTATGAGCTTTCATAGCTAATCGTTTTTCGAAAATCCAAGTTTTGTAAAAAGTTAAATTTGAAACAAATAGATTACTTAATAGGTAATTTCTGTTATACCCAAAAAGGTTCACTTTTCTTGAATCCGCAATAAATAAGTAGTTTGCCACGCATTTGTTTAGGAGCAAAGAAATATTTGGAAAATAAGTTCTACCAGTTGCCTTGATAAATGTGTTAGTCGGTATTAGATTTTTGGCAATTATTTCATCAATCAATTCCAATTCGCTGTACCCATAATGTAAACCTGCTGGAACTTCTGTTGCTTTTGTTTGATAAATTGTAGAGTGTCGTTTGTATTTGTTTTCTTCCTTTATGATAATTTCTAATTCAGAAAGATCATGACCAGAGTTTTCAGCAAATACAATATGTGTTATTCTTGAATCAGGATGGTGTAACCATTTTTTCAATGCTTGCTTGTAATCCTGCAATCGAATACTTGGATCATTCCTCTGCACCCTATTAGCAAATTGCTCGGGGGCAATGCAGGCGGTTAATAGTAAGGTTAAATCATTTTTAGTTTCAAACATTTTAGTTATCAATATTGGCAAGCTCTTCCTCAAAAATTGCTCTTAACCTTTTTGCATAATTCATGGGCATAAAGTTTTGCTGATAAACTTGAAATGCATTTTCCTTCATCTGCTGGTATTTTTCTTCTGGTAATTGTAAAAACGTTAAAAGAGATTTCGTCATTTTTGATAAATTAATTGGAGATACATATCCAGCATTTTCTTCAACAACCAATTGAGAAATGTTAACCTGATTTGATAACAAAACAGGAACACCCATGCCTAGAGATTCCGCAATTGATAATCCGAAATTTTCTTGATGACTCCACAATATTTGAGCCCTAGCATTTTTTATCAGTGCCCATTTTGCTTCCTCATTTTGCAAAGGCCTTATATCTACTGAATTCTTCAAAGAATCATTATTTTGTATAATATTTTGTAGGTATAATCCATGTTCAGAGTCAATTCCTGGTCCTGCAATGATAAGTTTAGGTGGTTTACCTAAATTATTTTCAAAGATGTTGAGATAAACGTTTAATATACTATCAATACCTTTTTTGACATGTATTCTGCCTAGAAATAGCATATAATTTTCTTGGTTCAAATCTATTTTTGAAACTATTGTTGGAATATTTACACCATAGCCTGCCATTATTTCTTTCTTAGGATTATATCCTGAAAAAGTTTTGTTAGCAAGCTCCATTTCCATTTTAGAAGTGAATAGGATTCCACTTACTGAATTGATATTTCTTTTTTCAATAATTTGCCAATACATCCAATTTCTTAAGGCCTTACTTTTCCTCTTCTTCTCAGTTTGAAAGTAAGGGTCGAGCATGCCATGTGGAAATAGAAACATTTTATGTCTAACTTTTTGATTGGTTTTATTTAAGTGAACAAAGGCTTTAAC
>CAMCJW010000325.1 GCA_945875195.1 Chitinophaga pinensis
TGAATATTCTGCTGCCGAATATGATGCTGAAATAGAACGAATAAGAGAAAAGTTTGTACCGCTTATTAAAATTTGCAAAGAATACGGAACTGCCCTCAGAATAGGCACCAACCACGGCAGTTTGAGTGATAGAATATTGAGCCAGTATGGTGATACGCCCCTTGGAATGGTTGAAAGTGCCATGGAATTTCTTAGAATTGCAGAGAATGAAGGCTTTCACAATATAGTTCTTTCTATGAAGGCAAGCAACCCTCAAGTAATGGTTCAAGCATACCGCTTATTGGTTCAAACCATGAACCAAAACAACATGCACTATCCCTTGCACTTAGGTGTTACCGAAGCTGGTGATGGGGATGATGGTAGGATCAAATCTGCTTTAGGTATTGGTGCCCTGCTCGAAGATGGCATTGGAGATACCATCCGTGTATCCCTAACAGAAGACCCAGAATTTGAGGTGCCAGTAGCAAAAAATCTTGCAAACAGATATGTCAATCGCAATCATTCAAATGCCATACAACCTGTTTCTTCTTGGATGAACCTAAACCCTGAAAGATTTTATTCCTTTCAAAAGAGGCTTACTGCAGAAGTTTATAATTTTGGCGGAGGACAAGTTCCGAGGGTAATTGCTAATTTTTCTAAGAACGCGCCAGCCATAGCAGATTTAGCTGCAATTGGCTTTCATTTCGACCCTATAAACGACAAATGGAGTATGACCGAATTGGGCGCTGACTATGTTTATTTGGGAGAAAATGAAGCGGCTTTTATGCTACCTGTTGGACTAAAAGCTATTTATCAGCCCAATGTATGGAACAAAATTATTGATAAATCAAACTCATTTCCTATTTTCAATCTCCAACAATTCCAGGCTACTCAATCTTTTTCTAATACCTTGAATTTTATTCACCTCAAAACGGATGAAATAAATGAAATTGAAAAAATTAAACCTATCCTTCATTCAGGCAAATGGGTAATAGTGCTCGAAAGCAATCATAAAAACGTGATGACAGATTTGCGCAATGCAATGGGTTTATTGATTGAACAGGAAATAAATCTGCCAATAGTTTTTGGATTAAGTTATCAGTTAGAAAAAGGAAACTTAGATAACACCATGTTGTTTAGCAGTACCGATGCAGGCAGTTTGCTAATTGATGGCTTGGGGGATGGAATATTCTTTTTAGATAGCCAAGAAGACCCAAAACGATTGAATGACATTAGTTTTGGAATATTGCAAGCAGCCCGAACCAGAATTAGTAAAACAGAATATATCAGTTGTCCGAGTTGTGGCAGAACCTTGTTTGATTTACAGGAAACAACAGCTTTGATTAGAAAAAGAACCGACCACCTAAAAGGCATTAAAATAGCCATCATGGGTTGTATTGTAAATGGCCCCGGAGAAATGGCTGATGCCGATTATGGGTATGTAGGATCAGGACCAGGAAAAATTACCTTGTACAAAGGTAAAGAAGTGGTAAAAAAATCAATCAATACAGAACTTGCAGTAGATCAATTGATAGACCTTATAAGGCTTGATGGGAACTGGGTAGAGGTTTAATTAGGGTGCAACCTAATTTCCATTTTAAATGTCTTATTTGTATATTTGAAAGAATTACATAAATTCGAAACCTTAATAAAATTTAAATAAAATGAAAAAAGTGCTACTAATGGCTTTTGCTGCTTTAACTCTTGGTACTGCTGCAATGGCTCAAAAAATTGACAACAGTAAAGATAAACGTCACCAAGCAATGGGTGAAGTAAGTAATCCTTTTACAACTCACAAGCAGATGAAAAAAGCTGGAGAACCTGTTTCTGCTTGGTACGACGTTATTGAATTGATTACTAATAGTACCGCAGGTAATGGATTAAAAAGATATGTAGATTTTTTAACTCATGACTCACTAAATAAATTTATTGAAGATGATGGAACAATCAGATATGGTGGCACTGTTAGTGTTGGACATATTTTTGACCCTAAAGATGATTTAATTCAAAATACTCAAAATCCAGAAAACCAATTATCTAGATTTAATAGCTATAAATTAGATAGCGTTGCTTTCTCATATCTTTACGTAAGAAATGTAGATTCTATTGCTGATGGAATGGGTGGCAAAATGCCAGTAGTTGATACTTTGTTTGTTGCTTATTGGAGAGGTGCTCAAATCAGAAATAGTGCCTTTACAGATGGTACCAGATACTCTTTACCTAATGCACAATCTGAACATTGGAATTCAAGCAAAAGAATGCCTACAGGTTACATAGACATGGATACTTTCTTATTGTCTTCAGGTGCTAATGGCACGTTTGATACTACCCGTGTGAGCAATAATAATGGTGGCTTTGAGAATGGTTGGTTTAGCAAAGTTTCGTCTATAAAAGCACCAGAAGGAATCAAAATAGCCGCAAATTCTACTGGTACTAACGCAAACACATTAACCGGCTTTACCTTCACATTCAAATCTGGAGTACCTGTAATTGTTGGTGCAGATACTGCTGTATTTTGTTATCAATTAGATCCAACTAAAGCGCCTGCAGGCATGAGAAGATCTAACTATTTTGGTTATGGTTTACACCTGAATGAAGGCACTATTGGTTGGGAAAATACTAAGTTTAACAATACCTCACTTTTGGGGCTTAAGCCATATGCTTACGCTACAATAAACGGATGGAATGGTTATGTTGCCGGACAAGCTTTCACCAATGAAAGATTTGTGGCAAGTTACTTCCACATTAGCGTAGATACTACTAACGGTAAGCCAGGTGTTGGATTAAATGATATGGAAACAGTTAAAATTAACTCTTTATTCCCTAACCCAACTACGGGTTTGGTAAAAGCCAATTTCGAAACTAAAACTGCTTCTGATGTAAGTGTTAACGTTTACAATTTAATTGGACAAAATGTAAAATCAATGGATTTTGGTAAAACTGCTGCTGGAACTTACGAGTTACCAATCAACTTGTCTAGCCTTAACCCAGGTGTTTATGTAATCAGCATCACCGCTGGTAACAGTACTTCAACTCAAAAATTAGTTATTGCTGAATAAGCTTTAAATAAATTCAAAAAAATCCC
>CAMCJW010000326.1 GCA_945875195.1 Chitinophaga pinensis
CAACTTATGATATCGATGCTTCTAGGAGTTTATTATTGTCTTTAAAATACAATTATAACTTCAAAAATAACGACTTACCGAGTATGTCGTATTTGAGTTTTAATATTGGATTTGCTTTTAATCAATAATTTGGTCTTTGGTCTTTAGCCATTGGCTATTAGCGTTTATAAAAAACCCTTTAACAGCGGGCTGTTAAAGGGTTTTTTTATTTTTGTAATTTAGGTTGATCCTATTTATTTGGTTTCTAGGACGATGAAAGGTACTATCATTTCTTCCAGGCTAATGCCGCCATGTTGGAATGAATCTGTGTACATTTTTACGTGGTAGTTATAGTTGTTTGGGTACGCCATAAAATCTTCACCCAAGGCAAAAACATAACTGGTGCTCATGTTTTGTTTTGGCAAAAATGCATCTGAAGGATTCTTGATTGAAAATAGTTCCTTCTCGTTGTAATTTAAGTTTCGGCCTTGCTTGTAGCGAAGGTTTGTGCTTGTTGCTCTATCTCCAACAATTTTAACGGGGTTGCCTACTCTTATAGAGCCGTGGTCTGTTGTAATGACAACCCTTGCTTTTTTACTAGCTATCTTCTTAATAGCTTCAAAAAGTGGTGAATGTTCGAACCAACTGTTAGTAATGCTTCTATAAGCGGCTTCATCTTCGGCAAGTTCTTTCATGACGTTCATTTCGGTTCGAGCATGACTGAGCATATCTACAAAATTATAAACAATAACATTGAGTTTATTGTGCCAAAGGTTAGGGATATTTTCAACTAAGTTTTTACCAGCATTTAAATTGGTAATTTTTGTGTAAGAGAATTTATCCATGATACCTGAGCGCTGCAATTGTCGGCCTAAAAGATCTTCTTCATGAATATTTTTTCCTTCTTCATCTTCTTCATTTACCCATAAATTAGGGTATAGTTTTTCAATTTCACTTGGCAACATTCCTGCAAATATGCTATTCCTTGCATAGTGCGTTGTAGTTGGCAAAATGGTCATGTAGGTATCATCCAAAACTACGTTGAATAATTCATTCAATTGGCTCTGAACCATCTTCCATTGATCGTACCTAAAATTATCAATCAAAATCATAAAAGTAGGCACCTCATCTTTTAAAAAAGGTACCAGTTTTTTGTTGATCAAGGTATGACTCATTACCGGTGTATTGGCATCAGGTTTTTTGAGGAAATTGATAAAATTGTCTTTCACAAATTTGCCCCAACCATTATTGGCATCTCTTTTTTGCATGGCCAAAATTTCATCCATGCCGGTTTCGCCACTTTTGGCCAACTCTAGTTCCCAATAAACTAGTTTTTTGTACATTTTTACCCAACCTTCAAAATCATCTACATCTGATAAATCCATGCTCAATTGGCGGAATTCTTGTTGGTAATTTTGGGCGGTTTTTTCGGTTACCAATTGCTTTCCATCCAGCAATCTTTTTAAGGAAAGCAATATTTGATTGCTATTTACTGGCTTAATCAGGTAATCGGCAATTTGGTTACCTATTGCATCTTCCATGATATGCTCCTCTTCGCTTTTGGTAATCATTACTACGGGCACATCTGGCCTTATTACTTTAATCTGAGCCAAGGTTTCAATGCCACTTATTCCGGGCATATTCTCGTCTAAAAAAATTACATCATAATTATTTTCTTTTACCTTTTCAATAGCATCAATGCCATTGGTTACCTTATCTACTTGGTATCCTTTGTTGGATAAAAATAAAATATGTGGCTTTAATAAATCAATTTCATCATCAGCCCATAAAATAGTTGCGTTCATTTTGTTTTTTCTAGTTATTGTTAAGAAGCAAAAAGTATGCCTCCAAATCTTATCTTTGCGAAGTAACGTTTTATTTTGTTCATTAATTGTGGCTATCAATAAACTAAAAAATTTTAACGACCCTGTTTATGGATTTGTAAGCATTCCATGTGCATTGGCATACGACATTATTGCACATCCTTTCTTTCAAAGATTAAGGCGGATAAAGCAGTTAGGACTCTCCAATTATGTTTACCCGGGGGCGCAGCACACTCGTTTCCAGCATGTTATTGGAGCCATGAGCCTAACCCAAAATGCTTTACTTACCTTAGAACAAAAGGGGGTTGAAATTTCTCAAATGGAAAAGGAGGCTGTATATGCCGCCATTTTATTGCATGATATAGGTCATGGTCCGTATTCTCATACCCTTGAAAATATTTTAATTAAGGATTTGCACCACGAGGAAATTTCGCTTTTCCTTATGCACCAAATGAACAAAGATTTAATGGGCAGGTTAGATTTGTGCATTCAAATTTTTACCGATAAATACCCAAGAAAGTTTTTACACCAATTGGTAAGCAGTCAATTAGACATGGACAGGTTGGATTATTTGCGCAGAGATAGTTTTTACAGCGGTGTTCAGGAAGGTGTGGTAGGTCAAGACAGAATAATTAATATGCTCAACGTGGTGAACGATGAGTTGGTTGTAGATGAAAAAGGGATATACAGCATTGAGAAGTTCTTAATTGCGCGTAGGTTGATGTATTGGCAGGTTTATTTGCACAAAACCGTTATTGCTGCAGAATCTGTTCTGGTAAAAACTTTAGAACGTGCATTTGAATTGGTTAAAAATGGTCATACTTTGTTTGCTTCGCCACCTTTGTTGTATTTTTTAGAAAAGCAATTAAATGGCCCTGCCTTTTTTAACGATCCTACAGCCATCAAAAATTATACGCTACTAGACGATGATGATATCATGTCGGCAATAAAAGTTTGGAGTTCGCATTCTGATAAGGTTTTGAGCTCACTTTCATTGACTTTAAAAGACCGTTTATTGCCAAAAGTAGAATTGGCCAATGAGCCTTTTACTTTACAAAAAATCAATGAAATTAAGGAGTGGGTTGCGGCAGAAAAGAAAATAAGTTTTGAGGAGGCAGATTATTTTGTTTACACAGATTCTGTTAAGAACCGAGCATATAGTTTGGATCATTTCAACATAAAAATATTATTTAAGGATGGACACTTATTAGATATTGCAAAGGCATCCGACCAATTTAATATTGAAGC
>CAMCJW010000327.1 GCA_945875195.1 Chitinophaga pinensis
GTTATTGGGCCAGCACTTGTGGTAGTATCACTAAATACAAAAACATTGCTGTTTAAACATTGAATGCCTTTGTTAACGGTAAAGCCAGCATTGAGTGCAGTGCCAAAAGCGATGCTATGTGTAACAGAAGTATCAGAATAGCTTCCAGAGTTTACCACGCGCTTAAAATAACCATTGGTGCTAATGCTACCTGGGTCGTAATCTATTCCATTTCTTACTCCATTGGCTATGCCAAATGTACCTGGCGCACCTGTGCTAGAATAAAGCCATTCATAGGTGTATGTTCCATTGCCACCTTGTGGTGTTGAACCAATGATTGTTGAAGCACTACTTCCAATGCACAAGCCTTGGTTGGCAGATAAGGTATTGTTTGTAATGGGAACATCAACTATTGCCTCAACATACTTAAGTAAATAACAATCAGTTGACCCACCCGAAGTAGTTTGATGTGCCCCAGAAGTTGAAATACCGCTTGTAGAGGCAGTTATTCCCGTGAAATAAATTGCACCTGAAGCATCCTTGGTACTTTCACTTGCACCATCTTGCCCCGACCCACCAAAATAGGTGGCATATTTCCTTGCCCCAAACTTATCTAATTTTATAAAATAAGCATCATATGACCCTCCTGCGTAGGCAATTTGAAGGGCATCACTAGTAGTCATTCCAACCTGCGAAGACGTACTTCCAAAAACAAAAATATTTGAATTCGCATCTGTAACAACTGAAAAAATAAAATCTGCATCAGTCCCGCCAACATAGGTGGCCCAAAAGGGAGCTCCAGCACTGTCAAATTTTATTACATAGCCATCATAAGCTCCACCTCCATATGAGCTTTGATATACCGTTCCCAAAGTTGCATTTGAATTAGAGGAAGTATAGCCACATATCACAACATTTGACTCAGCATCGAATTCTAAATCAAACAAATATTCATTCGCATTTCCACCAAAATAAGTGCCAAATACGCGTCTCCCAAGAGAATCAAATTTTGCAAAAAAACCATCGTATGAGCCACTTAATGTAGCCTTATAAGCACCCGAAGAGGCAATCCCATTGGGCGATGTAGAATAACCTGTTAGGTATACATTTTTGGATTTATCAATAATAATCTCATTTGCATAATCAATGGCTGTACCTCCATAATAAGTTGCAAAACCTAAAATATTTGGATAGGCCATTTTCATGATAAATGCATCACTATTACCACCATTACTATTTTGATGAGTGCCTGGCGTCAAGGTCACAGTTGAATTGGTATTCCCTGTGGCATATACGGCCCCATTTCTATCAGTACAAATTCCAGCAATCAAATCGGTTCCACTGTAACCATAAAAGGTTCCATACACCAAACCCCCAGCCTGACTAAACCTAGCAATAAACCCATCATAGCCGCCAATTAAAAATGTTTGCATGCCATTTGGGGTTGCTATTCCCGTAGTAGAATTGGTTGACCCTGCAATAACAATATTATTAAAAACATCTATCTCAATATCATTGGCTTGGTCATCACCGGTTCCTCCATAATAAGTAGCCCATTGTAACACGCCTGCACTATTGAACTTAGCAAGAAATACATCCACCTGAGTGCCGCCACTATAAGAAGTTTGGTAAGCACCAACAGTGGCAATACCACTGCTCGAAGTTGTTCTACCAAGAAGAAATACATTGTTGTCTTTATCTGTAGTTAATCCAGCCGGATTATCAGTTGATGCACCACCAAAATAGGTAGCCCAAGCAATAGGGTCAACAACAATGGTCTTACTAAAAAATTGCTTGATTCCAGAAATACCAAATAAATTAGACGATAGTTTCTTATAACTTACTTCGATGTTTTTACCTTGTTCGCCATTTGCCTCCAACTCATAACTAAATGGAATTTGCTCATTCAAAACTCCCAATGAAGTATTCATGCTCAAAGTGCCCTTATCTTCTATGGAACATGAGTTTGCACCGTTTACCCGTAACTTAACTTGATCTGCATTTGCTCCAGGATGCAATACAATATTGTACTTAAACCTTTCCTCTCCCAACTCATCCGTGCCAATCAAAAATTCAACATCAATATGGTTATAAACATTCAAGTAAGTAATCTTTTTATAGTGATGTAACTCTTTACTTTCGGCTGCATTTACCTTACCCTGAAAAATAATTTTACCAGATCCAACCTCCGAAACAATTTGTTCAATACCCTCCTTTGCTCCCTCAAAATCAATTTCAATTCTATGGGTTTTGAATCCTAAGATTTCTTTTTGCCCAAAATTATAGTCTGCCGTTGAGGCCTGTTTGTATTCGGTTTGAACCAATTGATAACTAAATCCCTTTTCACGCAAAAACACACTCATTTGCCCACCAGTATAGCTATAAAGAATCTCTTTATTGATACTTCCATATTGGTTCAAAACTTGACCCATATTTTTAACAAAACCAATCTTTTTCTCTGGTGAACTTAGCTTATTGGCAAAAGTGGTAGGTAAAGATCCCAGCAAAAGCAGTAGGATGAATAGACCGTTTTTTATGTTTAGTTTCATTTGATGAGTTGTAATTTTTTGTAAAGAATATTACCTTGAAAATCTTCTAATTTAATATGATATAAACCTTCTGTTTGATTCAATAAATTAATGGGTTCATTGGTTTTTTGTGTGCGTTCCAAAATCAATCTTCCAGCAAAATCATAAACAAACACACTTATTAATTGGTCTTCAATGGTGTTCAAATAAAACATTCCTTCGCTAGGATTAGGATAAATCTGCAAGCCTTCATTGAACCATTCTTGGTTGCCAGTTGGCTGTTTTACATAAATATTCTTGATAGCTGTATCACCAACACAGGTGCCACTGTTGGTTTCTACCATCTTCAATTGCACATCACCCAATTGCGTCCATTTAATGTTTAAGGTATTGGTATAGCTTCTTCCATTGCCATTGCTAAATAGCCAGTTATAGCTTGACCCAACTGAACCTGTTACATTATAAATTTCGGTGGTGCCTTTTAAAACGGTGTCTTTGCCATTGATGGTTTTTAAAACAGGATTGGT
>CAMCJW010000328.1 GCA_945875195.1 Chitinophaga pinensis
GGTGAAGTTCGCAACCAATACCATCATGCGGTGGATATTGTGCCTACCATTTTAGAAATTGTAGGTTTAGAAATGCCGAAAGTTTATAGAGGTGTGGAGCAATATCCATTATCGGGCGTATCTATGAAATATTCTTTCGATGCCAAACCAAATGACCCAACTCAAAAACATGTTCAGTATTTTACAATGCTTGGCACAAGAGCAATTTGGCAAGATGGTTGGAAAGCAGTTGCTGTTCATGCTCCGCTAACAGATAAAGGCCATTTCGATCAAGATAAATGGGAGTTATACCATGTAGATGTGGATCGTTCAGAATCTGTGGATTTGGCAAAAGAAAATCCTGAAAAACTAGAGGCATTGAAAAAATTATACTTGGAAGAAGCAAAGAAAAACAAAGCTTTACCCTTAGATGATCGTACCCCAATGCAACTTGTAACTCTTGAACGCCCCACTGAGGAAGCTCCAACAGATATGCATACCTATTACCCACATGCCAGCGCAGTTCCTGAGGCAGTGGCTGCTAATATTAGAGGTAAATCTTATAAAATCATTTCAAATGTTACCATTACCGATGCCAATGCATCAGGTGTAATTTTTGCACATGGTTCAAGATTTGGTGGGCATTCATTATTTATCAAAGATCATAAGTTGTATTACATCTATAATTTCCTGGGCATTACTGAGCAACAAATGGTTTCAGCCGCACCTTTAAAACCTGGTAAATATACATTTGGAGTAGAATTTACCAAAGAAAAAGCTGGTGAACACCATGAGTCAATTGGTACTGCTAAGTTATTTATCAACGACAAAGAAGTGAGCAAAATGCAGATGCGCGCTCAAGTTGGTAAGTTTACTTTAGTTGGTGATGGCTTATGTGTTGGCTTTGATAGTGGCGACCCTGTTAGTAAACAATACAAATCACCAGGCGAATTTAAAGGTGGAAATATTTCTTTTGTTAAAGTTAGCACTGGTAAAGAACAATACCTTGATTTAGAAAAAGTAGCGGCTAGGGCTTTCAGAACAGAATAGGCTCTCAAAACTTTAATGGGTTTAAACTAAAAAGCCAGTGGTGATTTAATTTCATCATTGGCTTTTTTTCTTTCTTTCTGTTTGAACCTAAAACGATAATAATTATTAAAAGGTAATCGATATATTTGATTGCATAAAGACACTATTTTATAGTGTCTAATTAAAATAGTATGAGAGAACACCAATACAAAATAACCACCAAATGGACTGGTAATAAAGGTACGGGAACAAGCGGTGTTTCGGCCTATAAAAGAACTCACCTTATTTTAGTGGACCAAAAACCGGAGCTAATTTTAACAACAGACAACGCGCTTTATGGCGATAAAACCCTTCATAATCCAGAGGATTTATTAACTGCTTCCATTTCATCTTGCCACATGATGTCGTATCTATACCTTTGTGCGCTTGAAGGAATTGTTATTTTAGATTACATAGACAATGCCGTTGGTTCACTCATTGAAGACCCAAAAGGTGGCGGCAAATTTAAGGAGGTTTTGCTAAAGCCTATGTTTACGGTTAGCAAACAATCTATGGTTCAAAAAGCAATTGAATTGCACCACGAAGCCCATAAAATATGCTTCATTGCTAACTCAGTTAACTTCCCTGTTTTAATAGAACCAAGTTGCTCTGTATACGCTCGTTAATTAACTTTTAAAATCAATATTTCAACAATAAAATATACAAATGGCCAAGAAAAAACCAGAAACTCAACCCAAGCAAACCTATGCAGAATACATGCGTTTGCTTGATCCAATCCTTGCTGAAAAGGTTGAATACATAAAAAAAATAGTATTTGATAGCGACCCAGAATTGGCTGTTCAAATTAAATGGAATTCACCTTGCTTTTATTATACTGGCGTTATGAAACCGTTTGATCCAAAAGAATACAAAAGAGATTTGATTGTGATTCATTTAAACAAAGGTTATCCTATGTTGGTTTTCCCTAGTGGCGAAAAAGTAGACGATGGCTCTGGATTTTTAGATGGCAATTTTCCCGATGGCAGAAGGCTAATCAACCTCAAAACAATGGAAGATATTAAAGCAAAAGCAACCAGTTTGCAAAAAGTAATTAAGGCATGGGTAGCAATGATAGATTAGGGCTCAACAACGTCACCCTGAGCTTGTCGAAGGGCACTCTGACAAAGGCAATTTTTTGTTTATTTTTTTTATTTATTGGCTTTGGTAAATTGCTTGCCCAAGAAGATGAGCGCTATGTGCCAGAAACAGACCCTGCAGCATTAGCTCACCTAAAAGACTGGCAAAACATCAAGTTTGGTTTGCTCATGCATTGGGGAACATACAGCCAATGGGGTATTGTTGAATCTTGGTCAATTTGCCCTGAAGAATATGGCTGGTGTGAACGCAAAATGGGCAGCAATCCCAATGATTACAATACTTATGTTAAGGAATATGAGGCGCTTAAAACCACTTTTAATCCTACCAAATTTAATCCAGATTTATGGGCAAATGCAGCCAAGGAAGCTGGGATGAAGTACGTTGTTTTTACTACCAAACACCACGATGGCTTTTGCATGTTCGATAGCAAATATACCAATTACAAAGTAACCGATTCGGCTTGTGCGTTTTCAAGCAATCCTCTCAGCAATATTGCAAAAGAAGTTTTTAATTCTTTCAGAAAACAAGGACTTTGGACTGGAGCTTATTTTTCCAAACCCGATTGGCACTCGCCATATTATTGGGATCCAAAATATCCACCAAGAGATAGGAATGTAAATTATGAACCAGAGGAAAACAAAGAACAATGGGAAAAGTATATCAATTACACCCACAACCAAATCTTAGAATTAATGACAGATTATGGTAAAATGGATATCCTTTGGTTAGATGGTGGTTGGGTAGAAAAATCTAGCGCAAAAAACATTAGTCATTGGTATGAAGAGCAACTAAATAATAACCCCAATGGATACCTCAAACACCGCATGGTAAACCAAGATATTCGCATGGATGAATTG